>DDQV01000040.1 GCA_002342785.1 Fusobacteriaceae bacterium UBA2433
ACCTTTAAATTATTTCAAAATTATGATAGAATATATAGTATTTTTTAAATAAAGAAATAGGGAGTAATTTATGTATAAAGAAAATAAACCATATATATTAGTATTTGGAGCTTCAGTTGTAGATATATTTGGAATTTGTAATAATGGAGTAAAGTATAGAGTAAAGGACTCCAACCCTGGAAAAGTTAGGATGGCCTTTGGTGGTGTATCTAGAAATATTGCAGAAAATATGGCTAGGATTGGTCTTAATACTAAATTTATTTCTATCTTAGGAGATGACGAAAAAGGTCGTGCTATGTTAGATCATTCAGAATTAATAGGATATGATATGAGGGATTCCCTCATTTTAAAAAATGGAAGAACTCCTAGTTATTTAGCTATCCTCGATCAAATGGGAGAGATGGTTTCAGCAGTTGCAGATATGGAAAGTATCAGTGCTATGAATACTGATTTTATCGATTCCAAATCTCATTTAATTGAAAATGCTCAGTATACATTTTTAGATGCTGATGATCCTAAAAATCTAGAATATCTTCTAAAAAAATTTAACGGTAAGACTAATTTTATATTAGACCCAGTATCTTCTGAAAAGGCTAGTAAGATAAAACATCTAATCGGCTATTTTCATACGATAAAGCCAAATAAAAATGAAGCTGAGATCCTTGCAGGGTTTTGTATAAATACAGATGAAGATCTAAAAAAAGCTGGAAAATATTTTTTAAACTTAGGTGTAAAAAATGTATTTATTAGTTTAGATGCCAATGGAGTCTATTATACAGATGGAATATCTAGTGGAAAAGTAAAAGCTTGTGACGTAACTGTTAAAAATGTAACAGGTGCAGGAGATTCATTTGTAGCTGGTTTAGGATTTGGATATATGAATAATATGAAGATAGAGGATATTGTAAAGTTTTCTATGGTTATGTCTATAATTACAATCTCTTATGAAGGAACTATCCATCCTGATATGGATCTTATAAAAATCAATAAGACCATAAAAGAAGTTTTATGGAAGAAAACAAATATTTAAATATATAATTACCTGTGAACTAAATACTAAAAAGTATTTGATAAGTTCATAGGTTTTTTTATGAAATTTATATTAAATTTTATTGAGAAACAAATTGTTGTATGTTATTATAAATATGTACAATCATAAAATATATTTGAACAATTTATAGATAGGAGGAAAGATGAGTATTCAAACTGTAAAACAATATTTTAAAGATAATAATCTGCCCCTAGAGATTATTGTAACCAATGAAGATACTTCTACTGTTGAAAAAGCGGCAAAAGCTTTAGGTGTAGAGCCTGACATGATAGCTAAAACTTTAGCTTTTAGACTCAAAGAAAAAGAAATTTTAATTTTGACTAAAGGTAGAGCTAAGACAGATAATAGAAAATTTAAAAACTATTTTAAAGAAAAACCTAGATTTGTTAAATTTGAAGAGGTGGAAAAAGTTACTAGCCATCCTGTTGGAGGAGTTTGTCCCTTTGGTTTACCTCAAGATTTAGATATCTATTTAGATATATCACTCAAGGAATTTACCACAGTATACCCAGCAGGTGGTTCTCCTAATTCTGCAGTAAAGATCGATGTAAGTTATTTAGAGGAAGTAACCTCAGGAACTTGGATAGATATATCTAAAGAGGAATCTATCTAATTATCAATTTTTAAATGTAAAATAATTAAATTTTATTTTATAATTTTCAAAAATAGTTTATAATCTAAATAGTTATAGATTTTAAAGATAATTTTTTTAATAGGAGGAAATATTATGAAAAAAACAATTTTATTTTTATTGTGTTCCATAAATTTATTTGCTTATAAAGTAGAAAGTACAAATAATAAAGAAGCTATAATTTATCCGAGTAAGGTAGTTATTACTGAATCTTTAAACTTAGAAGATGATGGTGATAGTGATAAGATAATCTATCCAGGAATCTCTAAAAATATAGATATCAACTCTATAAATTTAATAGGAGGAGATATAAAAGAGATTCAATTAGAGAGAAAAACCGATTTTAATTCTCTATTGGAACCCTATTTAGGAAAGGTTATACAAGCAAAGAAAAATAGAAAAACATATAACCTAATACTCCTTGATTATAAAAAAGATATAGTTGGAAAAGATATAAAAACAGGTGAGATCTATATCTTGAATAATCCTGATCTTAAATTAAATGGTAATTATATGAAAACTGAAAATAATCTAATAATGGATGTGAAAAACTTAGATAAACAATTAAGTTTATCATATATAACCCAAGGATTAAATGTAAGTCTATCCCACAAATTAGATATAGATATGAAAAAACTGGAAACTTGGGGGAAGATACAAAATAATACAGGAAAAGATTTAGAGGATATAAAGATTAAGATTATATCTGAACTTTCAAGTCCAAGGCTCTATATGATGAAATCTGAAATGGCAGATAATATAACTCGAAATGACTCTAGTGATAAGATAGAATACAACTTAGAAAATACAATAGACCTAAAAAAAAGTGTTGAAAGAAATGTAAAGTTAGAAACAAAAAAAATAAATTTAGTTGAAAAATATGTGTATGAAACTAGAGAATATTCTAAAAATCCAACTAGAATAGTAGAGATAGAAAATATCTCTGATACAACAATTCCCATGGGAAGAATATATATATGGGATGATAATAAATTTGTGGGAGATTCAAATATAGGATTTATCCCTAGTAAAGAAAAATATAATTTAAAGTTAAATAAAAATTTTAATGTGATAATCGATAAAAAAATTAAAAATAGTTACTCACTAGGAAAAAATTTAATACATAAAGATATTGAAATTAAGATAAAAAATAAAAGCAATAAAAAAATAAACTTAGAAGTAAACTATGATCAATTACCAAATATTTGGACAGAATTAAAATCTAAGGAAAATTTTGAAAAAATATCCAATGGTAAAATTAAATTTAGATTAGATATTGACAAGAATAGTAATAAAATCATAAATTTTTCATATATAGAGGAAAAAAAATAAACTTTTTATGGGTCTATTGCGTCAAAGTAATATAGGAGAATAAAATTATGAATTTTGATGAGATATTTGACACGTATTTTAGTAGGATCTACAATAAAATACTTGGAATGGTAAAAAATAAGGAAGATGCAGAAGATATAGCCCAGGATGTGTTTCTAACGGTCTATAAAAATTTAAAAAAGTTTAGGAATGATAGTGGTATATATACTTGGGTATATAGGATAGCTATCAATAAAACCTATGATTTTTTTAGAAGAAAAAAAGAAACATTTGAATTAAATGAAGAGGTTTTAAGTATAAAAGACAACGAAGATGTAACTGCAAAAATAGTGCTCGAAGAAAAATTACAATTGATATCTGAGAGGGAGAGGGAGATCGTACTCATGAAGGACATATATGGCTATAAACTTAGGGAGATAGGCAAAATCAAAGATATGAAACTTTCAACGGTAAAATCAATCTACTATAAAGGTTTAAAGGATATGGGGGAATTTTAATGAATGATTTTAAAGAAAAAATAAATGAAGATATAAAATCGAGAATAAAAGTAAATATCTATAAAACTTTATTAGAGGAGGAAAAACGAAAAAATAAAAGAAATGGTGCTATTGGACTTTCATTATTTATTGTTGGAATAGTTTCTACTTCAGCACTTTATCAAGTAAAAGGTATTAATCAAACACAAAATACAAAAGAAAATCAAGGTCTTGTTAAAACAATAACGAATAAAAGTAGCCTACCTAAATATTTAGAAATAACAAATAAAGTAGAAATGGATCTTTTTGATGATAGTTTATTGAAAAACAAAGAACTATTAAATGTTAAAGAGGAAGATTTTTTTGTAAGCGATTTTAAGATGTAGGGAGGAAAAATAAATGAGAAGGTATATAATACTAGGATTTATGATACTAGGATCGATGTTCTCTTATGCAAATTTATCTATAAGTAATATGGAAAATGAACTATCCGCTGTTGGAATAAGTGATACAAATATAGAAGATGCAAAGAATATTTTAAGTGCAGCAATAAAAAAAGATAGGATAATGCTCATTGAATTAGAACAAAAAGAATTGGAAATAAATAAATTATTAATCGATGATCCAGAAAAAAATTGGTTTAAAATAAGTAAACTTTTTGACGAGAGAGGTCAAATAAATTCAAACATTAAAAAAAATCAATTAAAAACTCAAATTGATGTTAGAAAATATATATCTAAAGAAAATTATCTAAAGGCAAAGAACCTTTATATGATAAACCATGAAAAAACAAAGAACTCAACTTTAGATGTTCAAATAAATAAATAAAAATTAAGTTATGGGAAACCATGACTTTTTTATTAGAAGAGGTGTAAAATTGAAAGAATTATATAAGATACAAATAGATGAAGAAGGTATATTTTTAGAGAGACCAAATAGATTTATAGCACATGTACAATTAGATAATAATTCTGAAGAGATCGTACACGTTCATGATTCTGGAAGGATAAAAGAACTTCTTTATAAAGGCAATAAAGTAAAGATAAGACGTGCAACAAACCCTAACAGAAAAACAAATTGGGATATGATTAGTGGCAGGGCCTCCGATGGGGAAGATATACTTATAAACTCTAGTTTTCATAGATATATATCAGAAAATTTATTAAATGATTTTGAGATATCTCCCTTTGGAAAAATAGATAAATTAAAAGCAGAAGTTAAATATGGTAATTCTAGATTAGATTATCTTTTAGAAAAAGATGGGAAAAAAATATGGGTAGAGATAAAAGGGGTTTCCCTTGCAGAAGATCGAGTAGCTATGTTTCCAGATGCTCCCAGTGAAAGAGCCGTTAAACATCTAAAAGAATTGATTGAATTAAAAAATTTAGGAGACAGAGCAGCAGTTATTTTATTAGTTTTTAGAAGTTCAGATATTTTTAGGCCCAGATATGAAACCGATCCTAAATTTAATGAATATTTTTATAAAGCAATTTCAGCAGGAGTAGAAATATATCCTATACAACTATCTCTAGATAATGGTATTATAAATTATAGGGGAACAATAAAAATAATGGATGAAATAGATTAATAGTCTAAAAAATTTTGACTTTTTTATGTTTCTACTATAGTATTATAAATTCGTGCAAAGCACATTAAGGAGGTTGAAGATGGTAAATTTTAAATTTACACAAAACAAAAAATGTGAATATTTTCCATGTCATGCAATAGCTGACGAGAGTAAATTTAACTGTTTGTTTTGTTATTGTCCGTTGTATATGTTAGGAGAAGAGTGTGGTGGTAATTTTAAATATATCCATGGGGTAAAAGATTGTAGTGGCTGTATAATTCCACATATGAAAGATACTGGATATGATTTTATTCAACAAAAAATGTTGACTGTAATCGATGTAGTACAAAATGATTACCTAGAAAAACATAAAGACGAGGAAAAAATAAATATCAAATAATATTTTTTTAAAAAAGCTCATAAAATAATGTTACAGGGATTTTATCTTCTACAACACTATTCTATGAGCTTTTATATTATTTAACTTTTTAAAAATTGCTTAAAAATTTATTTATCCTTTCATTCTTATTAGAGTTAAAAATATTATCAGGAGTATCACAACTAACAATACTTCCAGAATCCATAAATACCACTCTATCTGAAACTTGTCTTACAAATTCCATCTCATGACTAACTATAACCATTGTTATTCCAGTATTTTTAAGAGACTCTATAACTAAAAGAACTTCTTTTACCATCTCTGGATCTAAAGCAGATGTTGGTTCATCAAAAAGAAGTATTTTGGGATTTCTCGCAAGGGATCTAGCAATAGCAACTCTTTGTTGCTGACCTCCAGAAAGAGTCGCAGGATAGTTATAGATCTTATCTTTTAGTCCAACCATAGTTAAAAGTTCAACAGCTTTTTCTTTTGCAACTTCTTTTTTTACCTTATCTACAACAATAAGAGGCTCCATTACATTTTCAATAGCTGTCTTATGTGGAAATAAATTAAAAGATTGAAATACCATTCCCACATTTTTTAAAATTTCTAATCTTTCTTTTTTCTTTGGATGTCTTTTATCACAAACAAGGGGAGCATCAAAAATTTCAAGTAATCCGGAGTCTATTACTTCTAAATCAATCAAGCATCTTAGAAGGGTAGATTTTCCACTTCCTGATGGACCAATGATAGACATAACTTCTCCCTCATTGATATACAAAGATATATCCTTTAATACCTCTAGATCTCCAAATGATTTATGAAGGTGTTTTATATTTATTGACATGAGATCCCCATCCTTTTTTCAAGTTTTTTAAATATAAGAAGAATTATAGTAGAAAGAATAAGATAAAGAACACCACAGATAAAGAATGGAGTTATTGAAAAATCTCTTGTTACTATCTCCTTTGCATTTCTTAAAATTTCAGCTGTACCTATTACAGAAACCAAAGATGTATCTTTGACTAAGGCAATAGCTTCATTTGATAAAGGTGGCAATGCAGTCCTAAGAGCTTGAGGAAGTATGATTCTAAACATAGTTTTCCAATATCCAAACCCTAAAACTTTTGTAGCTTCATATTGTCCCTTATCTATACCTTGAATACTTCCACGGAATATCTCACAAAGATAAGCAGAGTAGTTGACTATAAATGTAATACTAGCTGCAGTAAGGGGAGAAAAAGTTATCCCCATTACTGGTAAGCCATAATACATAAAGAAAAGTTGTAAAAGTAGCGGTGTACCTCTAAATATCCAAGTATAAAAAGTTATAAGTTTTTTTAAAAACGAAAACTTAGAGAGTTCTCCAAATGCAAGTAAGAGTCCAAGTGGAACTGAAAATATTACTGTTATAATGTAGAGCCTCAAGGTGATATTTAAACCCTTTGCAATGTAGAAAATACTATCATTCATAACTTAATTTCTCCTTCCAAACCATTTTTCATATATTGTATTATAAGTTCCATCTTGTTTCATTCCATCGATAGCATTATTTATTTCAGCTATAAGAGATTTATCTTCTTTTCTCATTCCAATACCCATATCTTCAACGGCTAAAGAATCATTTAAAACTGTAAAGATATCTTTGTTCTCTTTATTTTCTTTCTTAGTTACATAGTATCTACCAACTATAGAATCTATTACTACAGCATCTGTTCTTCCTGCTTCAAGATCTAAAAGTACTTCTACATTAGTTCCATATTTTCTTACATTTTTTACCTTTGAAGATATTGGATTTTTTTCAAGGGCAACATTAGAAGAACTTCCCATTTGTATACCAATAGTTTTTCCAGCAAGATCTGAAATTTCTTTGATATCACTACCAGTTTTAGTAATTATAGTTTGTTCTCCAGTAAAGTAAGGATTTGAAAATGCTATTTGTTTTTTTCTACTTTCAGTTATTGTCATTCCACTCCATACCATATCTATTTTTTTACTTCTAAGTTCGAATATGATCCCATCCCAATCACAAGGTTTAAACTTAACTTCAACACCCATTCTGCTAGCAACTTCCTTGGCTAAATCGATATCAAAACCTATTATTTCGTTATTTTCTCCTCTAAATCCCATAGGTGCAAATGTATCGTCTAATCCTACAGTAAAGTATCCATCTTTTTTTATTTTTTCCAAAGTATCTCCTGTCTTATTTGAAAAAGCGAAAGATTGTACCCCAGCCAATATTACTAATAATACAATAAAAAATCTTTTCATAAATATATCCTCCTTAAGTTTTTGTTATTATCATCTTATCTCTAAAAAACAAAATAGCCATCTAGGTTTCTCTAGATGGCTAAACAACAGTGTGAGTTTAATGTTTAAATCATCATAGATACAAAACCAAGTTTTTTTGAAAAACAATATGGATCTGTAACTATGACTAAATCATAATACAAATCCTTATCTATGATGATGATGATGAACTGTAATAAAATTTGCAAATGATTTACTAAACATTGTATCCTCCTCTTGTCTGAATTTATAGTATAATACACCTTAAAAAAAGATATGTCAAGAAAAAATATTTTAACATACCATATTTAACCCTTAGAAACAAAATGAAAAACTTTATAAAAATAGATTGGCATAGGTTTATCTCGATAGATGATAGGCTCAAAAACCCATTGTTTCAAAGCTTTCTCAACTTCATTTTCAAAACCGTATTTAGAGCTTGTATAAAATTTAATATCTCCAACCTTACCTTTTTTGTTTACTAAAAATTTTACTTTAACAATAGTTTCTTTTTTATATCCCATCTTGAGAGCAAGGTCTGGATATGTAGGAGGGATCTCCTTATCAATAACAATATGGATCCCAGATACTCTTTGATTTTTAAGAGCATATTCTCCATCTTTAATATTTACTAAATTTTTGTCTATCTCTTCTTTTTCTATAACAGCATTCTCTGTAGGTATATTTTGAACTATTTGATCTTGTTCTTCTTTTTGATCTTTATTTATTTTCATATAATCAGTATTAACAACTTCTATTTTTTCTTCAGGTTTAGTTTTTTTAGATTGAACTATTTTTGGTTTTGTAACCTCTATTTTTTTTTTAACTACTTGTTTTTTAGGTTCTTGTTTTTTTAGCACTTGTTTTTTTTGTGGTTTAGTTTTATTTTTGATTTGTTTTGATTTATTTACTATAATTTTTTTATTTTTAGTGGCAGTCTTAGTTAAGATTTTAGTATTAGTTTCGGCAGGAGTAATGTTAAAATTAATATTAATATTATGAATTTTTTCTCCAGTTTTAAAATCATTCTTTAAAACTTTTGAAAATCCAATAAAAACTACCATATGAAATAATATTGAAATAATAAAAAATTTAGATTTCATTTAAACTCTCTCCTAATATTTTATATATTTTATCTATATCTAATGAACTACGTAAAGTTTTCTCCCATTTATCGTATTCATCTATTTTAAATTTTTTAAAATCAAAGTAATCATCTATAGCTTCTAAACCCTTAGATACTCTAATATTATTTATAAAAGTTCTAGTAAATACTGAATTATCAAAAATTCCATGGATATAAGTAGCAAAAACATTATCTTTTAAGACACCTAAATTTGGTTTATTCTCAAATATAGATATCTCTTTTGATTCTGTAACTCCTTGATGAATTTCATAACCAGAAATCATACAATCGATACACCCTTTTAAAAGATCTAAGTTATAAGTTATTTTTTCAGTAGTTTGAAATGTTTGTTTTTCTTTTTCCATGGTAGTTACAATATCTAAAAGTCCTAACCCCTCTATAACTTTATCTTCTGATTCAATCATATAAGGATCCAAAATCTTTTTACCTAATATTTGATAACCACCACAAATTCCAATTATAATCTTACCTTTTTTACTCTGCTCAATTATAGTTTTATCTATTCCTAATTCCCTTAACTTAATAAGATCTTGTATAGTATTTTTACTTCCAGGGATTATTATAATATCTGCTTTACAAATTTCAGATTTTGAAAGGGTAAAGTTAAGGCTGAGATCTTTATAATATGAGAGTGCATCAAAATCTGTATAATTTGACATCTTATCTAATCTAATAACTGCAATATTTAGATCATTTTTTTCTTGCTTTTGACCAAATCTATTTGTAAGAACATCTTCCTCTTCAAGATTTAAAGGAACCCAAGGAATAACTCCTAAAACTGGTATATCTATTCCTTCTTTTAAAAGACGATTAGTTAGATCTTCTATTCCAGGGATTAAAAGATCCATATCTCCCCTAAACTTATTGATGATGATCCCCTTTATTCTTTTTCTATCTTTTTCATCTAACATTAAAATAGTTCCATAAAGAGAAGCAAAAACTCCTCCTCTCTCAATATCTCCAACAAGGATTACAGGAGAATCAATTAATTCTGCCATTCCCATATTCACAAGATCCATATCTCTAAGGTTCATCTCAGCTGGGGAACCACCTCCCTCTAAAACTCCTATATCATAATTTTTTTCGATAATCTTATAGTTTTTTAAAGCTATATTTTTAAAAAATTTAGTATTTTTAAAATATTCCTTAGCATCCATATTCTTATAGGGAATACCTTCAATAATAATCTGTGAACCATTATCAGAATTTGGTTTCATCAAGATTGGATTCATATATGCTCGGGGAGGAGTATTACATGCTTCTGCTTGTACCACTTGAGCTCTTCCCATCTCCAATCCATCTTCATCAATATATGAATTAAGTGCCATATTCTGTGATTTATATGGTGCAACTTTATTTCCATCTTTATAAAAAATTCTAGCTAAACCTGCTACAATAACACTTTTTCCTGTAGAAGACCCTGTTCCTTGAATCATAATTTTTTTATGTCTCATAATTTTTCTCCTTAAACGCTTCTGCAAATTTGTAGAGTAATTAATAAATTACCCATTGATAAATTTATTTTTTAATAGATACCTTCCAACTTTTCAATTAATTTAGGATGAAATATTTTTACCATCTCATAGATCCCTTCTGTAAGAGCACGGGGACCAGGAAGATTAAATATACTATCATCCTCAATAATATAATAATTTTTTTCTTTAATAGCTGTTAAAAAACTATAATTTTCTTCTCTAAGCATATTGTTGATGGTTTTTTCACTTCCAAAGATAATATTTGGATCATTTAAGATCAATTCTTCTAAGGAATACCTCCAACCTTTTTTTTCTTTAGCTATATTATTTCCTTTAGCTATCTCCATGAGTGCATTGATAAAAGTATCTCCCCCTGGGGTAATATCAGTTTTACCACTACCTAAAACATAATAAACATTTGGAATTTCTTGATCTTTTAATATAAATTTAGTGTAGTTGATCTTATCTTTTAAAGATGCATTTAGTCCACGAGCTTCTAAGGTTCTTCCTATTAGATTTCCTAGTTCTGTTATACTTTTATAAATTTCCAATATATTTGTAGGTGTTTGATATTTAGTTACTATAATTCCTAGACTATTTAAAGTTAACATTAATTTTTTTCTAAAGTGAGTCTCTGCAATTATCATATCTGGCCCTTTATCTAAGATTATTTCTAAATTTGGCTCAAACATAGTTCCTACAATATCAATATTTTTCACTTCCTTTGGATATACAGAAAATGAGGTTCTGCCTATTAGATGATCTTCTCCTCCTAGAGCAAATATCTTTTCTGTGATACCAGGAGAAAGAGAGATAATTTTTTTTGGAAAATCCTTTGGAATTTTTGGTTCAATAGATCTAATGATTGTTTTATCTTTTAGATATAATCCATTTAATTCTAAAATAAGTTTTAATGGTAGATAATCTTTTTTCTTTAATCTAAATGGTTTAGACAGATATCTATATTCCTTGTGGGTAGTAATGATCTTATCACCTTCTAAAAAATATTTTCCAATATCTGTATTTATAATAAATTTGTCCTTTGATCTTTTTAGATCTATTCCTATTTTATTCAATGAATCTAAACTCATAAATAAAGTTCCATCTTTACTATGAGTATCTAATTTATTTATATCTATATTATTTATTCCATAGGAATTAATAAATAATATAAGATAGATGATAATTTTAAACATACCTTTAACTCCTTATGATATTTTATTTTAAAAAAAAAGTACCTCTTTGAGGTACTGAAAAACTTTTTTAAATAAAAAAGTTCTTTCCTTGTCCTCGCAAGAAAGATAAGAACACATTAGGCAGGTCTCCTGACTCAAGTTTTAATTTACTCCTACTCCTTCCCAGAAAAAATCTAGTGGACTATGTAGTTTCATAACTTTTACAGTGGCGGGACCGTATGGGGGTTTAACCCATTTCCCTTTTAATCAAATTGAACCTATAGTGTATATATTTTTCTATATTCTATCATTTTTCATTTAAAATCACCACTCAATTTTTTTAATAACTAGATAAAAAAATATAAATTAACAAAGAAAAATAAATAAAGTATAATTATACTAATACATTAAAAAAGTCTACGATCTCTGTAAGTTAATGGAGAAAATCATCTATTTTAAAAAAAAGGAGTGCTCTATGAATTGTGAATTTAAAAATCTTATGAAAATTGTTCTATATTATATGTTATTTGGAATTTTTTGGATATTTTACTCTGCTAAATTTATCTATCTTCTAACTAAAGACCCTTCTACTTATATTGTTTTAGAACATTATAAAAGTTATCTTTATATTTTTATAACGACATTATTATTATATAAAATGATTAAAAGTAGTTATTTAAAGATAGAAGAGTCAAACAAAAAATTTCAACAAGATATAGTTCAATCATTTATCACAGCTTTAGAATTTCATGATAAATATACAAAGGGACACTCTGATTCTGTAGCTTTTTTTAGTGTTAAAATAGGCAAGGAATTAGGTTTAAAAGGTCATAATTTAGATGATCTATATTGGGCTGCTACTATGCATGATATTGGAAAAATTATTATCCCTGTTGAAATACTAAATAAACCAGGAAAACTAACAGACAAAGAATATAAAATTATCAAAGATCATCCTAGAATTGGATATGAGATTGTTTCTAAAAATGACAGTTTAAAAAAAGTTTCTAAATATATTTTACACCATCATGAACATTGGGATGGAAATGGTTATCCAGAAGGATTAAAAGGCGATGAAATCCCACTTTTATCTCAGATTATCTCTGTAGCAGATTCTTGGCATGCTATGACATCTAAAAGAGCATATAAAAATAAATTGACCCATGAAGAAGCAATAGAGGAACTAAAAAAAAATAAAGGGATACAATTTTCTCCTGAGATTATAAATATTTTTTTTGATGTATTGAGTTCAAATTAATTTTTTTTGATGTGAAAAATAGATCTTTTATATCTTATTAATTGCTTTCACTATTATCTTTATAACTATGATATAATATTAATTGTGAAAAGATAAAATGAGGTGGTTAAGTTGTTAAAAAGTTATAAATCAGGTCTTAGTTTAACTTTAATTTTACTCATTGTAGCTATATGGATATCTACAAAGTTTCAATTAAATGAGATAAATACAGCTTTGATATTGGGGATAATTGTAGGAAATTTATTTTTAAGGGAAAAATCATATAAGTTTTATCCTGGGTTTAATTTTGCCAATAAAAAAATATTACCTATAGCTATTACTTGTTTGGGAGTAAAAATAAATTATTTAGTTTTTTTAGATTTAGGATTAAAAATTATTATTTTTGTTTTTTTAATGGTTATTATGTTGTTAATGTCAGGAAAATATGTGGCTAAACTCATGGGTGAGAAAAAAGATCTAGGACTATTATTAGGTTCTGGAGGAGTCGCTAGTATCGCTGGAACTTCAGAACTACTAGATCAATCAGAGGAAGATTTTGCTATGGCTATCATAGCTATGAATATTATGGGATTGATATCTATGCTAATTGTTCCTAATATCTCAAGTTTTTTAGGTTTTAATCCTACTCAATCTGCACTTTATATAGGTGGGAGTTTAAGCTCATTTATCTATATAATTCCAGCAGCTTATAGTGCTGGCTCTGAATCTTTAGGATTAGCTCTCTTGATTAAAACAGGAAAATTATTATTTTTTCCCTTAGTCTTAATTTACATTTCTAAAATGAAAAATAAAAAAACTATAGATGGGGTAAAATCCAAAACAAGTTTACCTTTTTTTGTTAAAGGATTTATGTTTGTAGGATTTATCTTTACTATTTTACAGTATGGATTGGAAAAAATTGATCTACAGTGGTATACAGATATAGTTAAATATTTAAAAATTATATTTGAATATACATTTAAATATCTATTTATGTTTTCACTTATTGGGATAGGTGCAAATATAAATTTAAAAATTTTATTGACTAATGGAAAAAGATTAGTTATATTTTCCCTGATACTTATGGCTGTCCAACTAAGTTTAGGAGCATTAATAGTAGAGTTATTTTATTAGATGAAAATGATATTCAGACATAAACTACAATGATCCATGTTAAAATTATAAAAGATATTTAGTATTATAAAAAAGAAGGAGATTACAAATTATGAGAGAGATAAAGGAAATATTAAATTTAAAAGCTGAGATCGAAGATAGAGGTACAAGATTAGATGCTTTTTTAAGTGAAAAAATAGAAGGATATACAAAGTCTTATACACAAAAACTTATCGAAGATGATCTAGTTGAGATTATAGGTAAGAAAAAAACTCGTCCTGGAAATAAATTAAAGGGAGATGAAGAGATTAAAGTAACTCTACTAGAAGATGAAACTTTAGATATTATTCCAGAAGATATTCCTTTAGATATAGTTTATCAAGATGAACATATTGTTGTAATAAATAAAAGACCAGATATGGTAGTTCATCCTGCAGCAGGACACCATAATGGTACCTTGGTAAATGCAATAATGTATCATATAAAAGATCTTTCTACTATAAGTGGAGTAGTAAGACCAGGTATAGTTCATAGACTAGATAAAAATACTAGTGGACTTATTATTGTGGCAAAAACAAATGAAGCTCATCTTAGATTGACAGAGATGTTTAAAGATAAAACTATAAAAAAAACATATCTTGCTATCTGTAAAGGAAATTTTAAAAATAAAGAGGATAGAATAGAAAATCAAATTGGTAGAGATAGTAAGGATAGAAAAAAGATGACCGTTGTCAGAGATAATGGTAGAACTGCTATAACTAATTACAAAGTAATAAATGAAGTTGAATACTTTAGTTTATTAGAGATCGATCTAGAAACTGGAAGGACTCATCAAATAAGAGTGCATATGAAATATTTAAATCACTCTATCTTAGGAGATGACGTATATGGAAAACCTTCTAAAAAAGCAACTAGACAGATGCTACATGCATATAAATTAAATTTTGAACATCCTATCACAGGGGAAAAATTAGAAATTATAGGTAACCTTCCTGAAGATTTTAAAAAAGTAATGAAAAATTTAGGATTAGAATTTAATGGATAAATTTAACTCAGATGATAAAAAGGAAGAAAAATATCTTATGGATAAAAATATAATGTTAAAATTTGATAGGGAATATGGAGATAATATAATTGGAATAGACGAAGCTGGTCGTGGTCCCCTTGCAGGACCAGTAGTAGCTTGTGCTGTAAAAATAGTTAACTATGTAAAAGAATTTGAAATGATAAATGATTCAAAAAAACTTACTGAGAAAAAAAGAGAATTTTTATTTGATATAATCTTAGCTAATTGTGAAGTAGGAGTAGGACTAGCAAATGAAAAAGAGGTCGATAAAATAAATATATTAAATGCAACATTTCTTGCTATGAGAAGAGCCATAGAAGATCTAGAAGCTGGAGGAACAAAATTTGATCTAGCTTTAATCGATGGAAATCATAAGATTCGTAAATATGATAATCCTCAAGAATTTGTAATTAAAGGAGATGGAAAGAGTCTCGCTATTGCAGCTGCAAGTATTATTGCTAAGGTAAGTCGAGATAGAATTATGGTAAGATACGACGAACTCTATCCTGAATATGGATTTGCAAAACATAAGGGTTATGGAACAAAACAACATAGAGAAGCACTTTTAAAATATGGAAAAATAAGTTGTCATAGAGATAGTTTTTTAACTAAGATCTTATCTTCTAAATTATTTTAAAATTAATTTCAACTTGAAAAAATTAAAATTAATCTTTTTATAGAAACAAAAATAATGTGATAGGTGTAGAGATTCTTAGAAAATTAAAAATTTTTAAGAATCTTTTATTTTAAAAATAAAAAAATATGTAGTAATATAATAATATCAATAATTTTTAGTCTGGAGGCAAAAATATGATAATAATAATATTACAAAGTATTGCAATCATTGCATTATTGTATGTAAGTTTTATATGTATGCAGGCATTAAATAACAAAAAAAGTCAGATAGATAAGGAAGAAAATCATGAACAATAGAGCTATTGGAACAAAATATGAGGAGATAGCTATGGAATATTTATTAAAAAAAGGTTATTCTCAATTAGGAAAAAATTATTATTCTCCATATGGAGAACTAGATCTCATATGTAAAGATGAAAAAAAAGATGAATTAGTTTTTGTAGAAGTAAAGTATAGAAAAGACTTAAGATATGGAAGTGGACTTGAATCTATTACTGTTTCCAAACAAAAAAAATTAATAAAAACAGCTACAATTTATTTGAAAGAGAAAAAAATAAAGGATATCCCCTATAGATTTGATATAATATCTATATTAGGAGATAAAATAGAACATATTGAAAATGCGATTTGGGGGGATTGTTTATGAATTTTAGATGTTTAAAGTGTGAAGGAGAAGATTATATAGTAAAGACTACATTTATGGCAGAAAAAACACCAGGATTAAGGCTAGAATTAGGAACTTACTATTTAAAAATATGCTCAAATTGTGGATATACAGAGATGTATTCAGCTAAGATCTTAGATAAAGATGAAGAGCCTAAACCACAATATTAGGGAGTTATTCTTTAAGAATAACTGTATTCTTTGTTCTGAAAAAGCCCATGACAACCTTCACTATATGTGTTATAATTGCTATAAAAGCTTAGTAGATGTAGGGAAATTAAAAAAATTTAATGACATATATTATCTTTGGGATTATGATAAAAAATTAAAGAAAATTATAGAGGAATATAAATTTAAAAATAAACTCTATATAGGTGAACTACTCTTTAATTTAATTGGCAAAGAACTAAATGAATTGATAAAAAAAGAAAATATCGATCAAATAATCCCCATACCTATAAGCTATAAAAGACTTACTGAAAGAGGATTTAATCAAGTAGAGGAACTTCTAAATTTTGGTAAATATTCCTATATAAAAACTAGCAGAATCAAAGAAACCCGTCATATGTATGAATTTTTAAACTCTTCGTCTAGGAAGGAAAATATAAGAGACGCCTTTAAAGTAGGGAAGTTAGAAGGGGTAAAAAAAGTTTTAATAATAGATGATATAATAACTACAGGTTCAACTATGAAGGAATTTATAACTGAAATTAAAAAAAATAATAATACTATACAGATAATAGTATTTACCTTGACTTTATCTAAAACAGCTAAAAAAATAAATTTAAAAATGAGGTAAATAAAATGAAAATTATATTAGATAATAGAGAAATAATGATGAATGATATAGATGACAAAAGTTTTTCTTGGGTACTAGAAGAGGTTGCAGATCTTTTAGAAAGAGATGGAAGGATGTTATTTGATGTTTATATCGATGGAAAAGATATGGATTATTATGAATGTTTTAATAAGGAACAGATAGGAACAGTAGAATTTATAAGTAAATCTCCTAGGATAATTATATTAGAATCTTTAGGAGAGATAGATGATTTTATCTCAAAATATTTTGACGCCCTTATGATCATAGCTACTCATTTTAATACTAATAAAACTACAGAAGGTATAGAAATTCTTTTAGAGATAAAAGAGGGATTAGAATGGGTATACAATGTTTTAGCTTCTATCAAAGCAAATACAGCTATAGATTTTAAATATCCTGAATTTAATTCTTTACTTTTAGAATATAAAACTATCTTAGAAACGTCTCATGAATTTTTAGAAAATGATGATTATATGAGTGCTTTTACTTTATTAGAAGTAGACTTAAGTGAAATTTTAATAGTCTTTCAAGAAAACTTAGAAATATATATGAAAGATATTGTAGATGAAGAGATAAACGAATATAAATATAACTAAGAGTGGGAAACCACTCTTAATTTATATTTATAATAAAGGAGAGAAGATTATGAAAAGATGGTTATTTATAATTGGAATTACTCTGTTCATAGGGTGTTCAAACAATAATATACTTAAAATAGATAAAGACACACCAATTCCTACAAATACAAAAAAAGGTGACAGTTATATATTTTTAGATGATTTAGGACATCAACCTTCAACTAAATATATGATATATAGTAAAGATAAAACACAACTCAAAATATTAATTAGAACACGAAAAAACGACATAGAAAAAATTAATTTAGTCTTAGACAACAAGATACAGAAGATGAATCCTGTTGGATTTCGTGGAGAATATGAATTTTTCGCAGCAGACATAAAAATAGAAGATCAAAAGCAAATAAATTATTATTTTGAGATTATAGATGGAAAATTTAAATATTTTTACGGAAATAAATCCTCTTATTATTTAAAAGATATAGATTCATTTATTTATACCATAGATGATGAGCAAAGAGATCTTCCAGAATGGAGTAAAGGAATAATTTTATATTCTATCTATGTAGATAGTTTTAGAGATGGAGATAAACAAAATAGTCCCATCTACTCAGAATTTGGTCCTGAATATTATTTTAAACCTCATGGTAGACTCAGTGATAGAACTTTGAGATCGGAAATAATATCTTCAGAGAAATGGCAAACAAAGGGAACACTCCAGGGATTTGAAATAACAGACTGGGGAGACGACTGGAATACACCTCTATATTCAGAGATTGAAGCCCAAAATAGATATTTTAACTATGCTATAAAAAATACTAGAAGATATGGTGGGGATTTACAAGGAATAATAAATAAATTAGATTACCTAAAAGAATTAGGAGTTGGCGGTATAAAATTATCTCCAATATACTATTCAAATTCTAGTCATAAATTAGATACTATAGACTATGGACATATATCTCCAGACTATGGAATCACAGAAAAAAATTCATATAAGGAATTAGAAAATTTTTTAGAAGGTAATATTTGGACTAATTCAGATAAATTATTTCAAGATTTAGTTGACAAAACTCATAATAAAAATATGAAGGTGATCTTAGATATTAATTTTTCATATGTTTCAACTGAATTTTTTGCCTATAAAGACCTGTTAAAAAATAAAAGTAATTCAAAATATAAAAATTGGTTTATCTTAGATCCAGATCAATTATCTAGAGAATCTAAAGATAAAAAAATATTTTTAAATTTAGATGATAGATCATTACAAGATTATTTGATTGCATCCACAACAAAGTGGGTGAAAGGATATAAAAATAAGGGAATAGATGGATATTATGTAAAAAATAATCTAAATAATAAAAAGTTTTTAACTAGATGGAAAAAAAATCTTTTAAAGATAGATAATAAATTTATCCTAGCTGGAGAATCTACAGAAAAAAATCTAAACAATCTAGGAAAAGATGGATTTGATATTATGGGATCATATAAACTAGGTGTTTGGATGCAAAATTTATTTGAAGATAGTAAGGATATAGAAACAATAAAAGGTGAGATGAATATCTATAGTATAGATACTCCTACATGGGATCTTGTAGAATCTTACGATACAGATAGATTTTATTCTCGTTTAATAAATCCAAATAGAGAGTTTGACAGATTAAATAATTATGGCAGTGATGATTATATAAATGTTAGACCTGACTTAGTAGATAAAGATGCTATAAAAAAATTGAAATTAACTACTTTAATTCAACTAACTATAGGAGAAAATCCAGTTGTATATTATGGAAGTGAAAAAGCAATGTGGGGTGCTGATTCTCCTGATAGTAGAAAACCAATGTTGTGGGATGATATTAAATTTGAAAATGAAACTGATAGTTTAAAAAAATATAACAGCAATAGAGATAAGATAGCCAAGATATTTAAAACAGATTTAATAAAAGATAACATATCTTATAGTGTTACTCCAGATAAAACTTTAGAAGGTTGGTATAAGAAAATTTCTGAATTTAGAAATTTTGATCTAGATCTATTTAAAAATGGTAAACTAGAAATATTAAATCTAAACAATAAAAATATAGAAAAACCAAATATACTCTCATATAAGAGGGAGTATAAGGATAGAAGTGCAATCATAGTAATAAATAGATCTAATTCAAAAAAAACAGTAAAGTTATCAGTAACAGGTAAAAAAGAATATACAGATTATTATTCTGGCAAAAAATATAATATAGATGGTGATCGAATCAATATAGAATTAGAAGGTTATGGATATCTAGTTTTATATAGAAGAATTAATTTTGATTAATAACTTAAACATCTATGATTAAAATGTGTACTATTTAACATTTGAAATATGAAATTTTATATGCTAGAATTTCAATAGAAGGTAAGTTTCTTTCTGCTCAGTTATTTTTTAAACTAAGGGGAAAGAAAAGTAAAATAATATTTGGGAGGCACAAGATGAGAAAAACGATAATTGCAGGAAACTGGAAGATGAACAAAACACATAAAGAAGCAGCTGAAACATTAAAAAAATTAGCTGAATTAGTAATAGATAAAGAAAATTTAGGTAAAGTAGAAGTAATAATAGGAGCTCCTTTTACAGCACTTGAATCAGCAGTAAGAGTTACTGAAAATACACCTATTGCCATTGCAGCAGAAAATATGAATGCTAATGAATCTGGAGCATTTACAGGAGAAATATCTGCAACTATGTTAAAAGAATTAGGAGTAGAATATGTAATCTTAGGACATTCTGAAAGAAGAGCAATGTATGGTGAAACTGATGCAATTGTAAATGCAAAAGTATTAGCAGCATTAAAAGCTGGATTAAAACCAATCTTATGTATCGGTGAACAATTAGAAGATAGAGAGTCTGGAAAAACAACTGAAGTTAACGGAACTCAATTAAAAGGTGGATTAGTTGGAGTAACAGCTGAAGATATGGCCAATGTAATAGTAGCATATGAACCAGTATGGGCTATTGGAACTGGAGTAACAGCAACTCCTGAGATGGCAGAAGAAACTCATGCATTTATAAGAAGTGTATTAGTAGAGTTATACGGAAATGACGTAGCTGAAGAAGTTACTATCCAATATGGTGGATCTATGAAACCAGGAAATGCAAAAGAATTATTAGCACAAAAAAATATAGATGGTGGATTAGTTGGAGGAGCTGCATTAGATGCAGAAGTATTCTTCGGTATAATTGCAGCAGGAAAATAAAATATAAGAAACGTGATGTTTCACAAAACAAGACACGGATCTCTCCGTGTCTTATTTTTTAAAAAATAAAATAAGATAAATTAGGAGGAAATAATATGACAAAGAAACCAGTTATGTTGATGATATTAGACGGTTGGGGAATAAATGATCATAAGGAACAAAAAAATGCAATTGCAGATGTTCATCCAAAAAATATATGTAAGTTAATAGAAGATTATCCTAACTCTAGAGTAAAAGCATCAGGAGAAGCAGTGGGACTTCCAGATGGTCAAATGGGAAATTCAGAGGTAGGTCATCTTAATATAGGATCTGGTAGAGTTATCTATCAACCATTAGTTAAGATATCAAAAGATATCAAAAGTGGAGATTTCTTTGAGATAGAAACATTGAAAAAAGCATTTAACCATGCAAAAGAAAATAATAGTGCAGTCCATCTAGGTGGTTTAGTCTCTGATGGTGGAGTTCATTCACACATAACTCACATCTATGGATTATTAGAGATGGCAAAAAAAATTGGTGTAGAAAAAGTCTATATCCATGCTTTCCTTGATGGAAGAGATACTCCTCCTCAATCTGCTGCTGGATATATAGGAGAGTTAGAAGCTAAAATAGCTGAGATTGGAGTAGGAAAAATAGCTACTGTTAGTGGTAGATATTACTCAATGGATAGAGATAATAACTATGATAGAACAAAATTAGCATATGATGCTATGGCTAATAAAATTGGAAATACTGCAAAAGATGCAATTACAGCAGTAAAAAATTCATATAAAGATAAAATAGATGATGAATTTGTAATGCCAACAATTATAGATGGTGTAGAAGGTCAATTAAAAGAAGATGATGTATTTATTAATTTTAACTTTAGACCAGATAGGGCTAGACAGATTACTAGAGCTATCAATGATAAAGATTTCCAAGGATTTGAAAGGGAATATATAAAAATAGAAGTATTATGTATGAGACAATATGATTCAACTATAGATGCTGAGATAATATATAAAGATGATGAGATAAAAAATACACTAGGAGAGGTCCTAGCTAAAAATAATCTTAAACAATTAAGAACAGCAGAAACTGAAAAATATGCTCATGTTACTTTCTTCTTTAATGGTGGAAAAGAAACTCCTTATGATGGTGAAGATAGAAAATTAGTTGCTTCTCCTAAAGTTGCTACCTATGATCTACAACCTGAAATGAGTGCATATGAAGTAACCGATGGTGTATTAAGTGCATTAAGTGAAGATAAATATGATGTAATCATACTAAATTTTGCTAATCCTGATATGGTAGGACATACTGGAAACTTTGAAGCAGCTAAAAAAGCTGTGGCAGTTATAGATGAATGTGTAGGTAAAATTTCAGATAAGATGTTAGAGTTAGATGGTGTGCTTATGGTTACTGCAGATCATGGTAATGTAGATCTAATGGAGGATCCAATAACTCATATTCCATTTACTGCTCATACAACTAATGATGTTCCTTTTATCTTAGTTTCTAATAGATATAAAGATGCAAAAGTAGCAGATGGAAAGTTAGCAGACTTTGCTCCTACAATCTTAAGTATTTTAGGAATAGAAATCCCTAAAGAGATGGACGGAAATGTACTTATTAAAAATTAATTTATAATCCAAAATGATCTCCTAGATTTTAAAAATCTAGGAGGTTATTTTTTTTAATTTTTTCTTATATTTTTTAATACTATCATACTATTTTTCTGTGAATGAAATATTTTTTTTTAATTTAAAATCGAAATTCAAAAACAAAATAAAGATAATTATATCTCAGATGAGATCTCTAATTATGTGAGTAAAAAATTAAAAATTCCAAAAGCTAGAGTCGATGAAGTAATCACATTTTTTTCTTCTATAAATAATTGTAAAAAAGGAAAGTTTGTTTTACAACTATGTGAAAGCACTGCCTGTGGTGTTAAGAAAAAACATCTAATAGGAGAAGCTATTGAGAAAAAATTAAAAATTAAACTAGGAGAAACTACCTCTGATAATCTATTTACTTTTGAACATACTCCATGTTTTGGAGCTTGTGATCTTGCTCCTGCTATGAGAGCTAATGGAATTGTTTATGGAAACCTTACAAAGGAAAAAATAGAAAAGTTATTAGATAAACTTTCTAAGGAGTTTGAAGATAATGAAGAGTAAATACAATGTTAAAATGATAAGTGAGAACTTTGGTAAGTATAAATATAATGAAATAGAAAAATATGTGGAATTAGGTGGATTTATAGGACTTAAAGTAGCCCTTGAAAAAGGAAAACAATATGTTATAGACGAACTAAAAATTTCTGGGCTTCGAGGAAGAGGAGGGGCAGCTTTTCCTACTTGGCAAAAATGGAAAGGTGGTCTCAATGAGTTAGATGAAGAAACTTTTGTAATTTGTAACGCTGATGAAGGAGAGCCTGCTACATTTAAAGATAGGGAACTATTACTTCAAGATCCTTATAAAATTATTGAAGGTCTTATTGTTTCTGGATATATGAGAAGTGCTAAAACAGGAGCAATTTATTTGAGGGAAGAATACACATATATGAAATATAAGTTGGAACTAGCTCTTGAACTTTCTAGAAAAAATGGATATTTAGGAAAAAATATATTGGGAACTGATTTTAATTTTGACATTAAAATATTTTCAGGAGCAGGAGCCTATATTTGTGGTGAAGGATCAGCTCTTATTGAATCTATGGAAGGAAAAGTTGGAAAACCTAGACTCAAACCACCTAGAATTGGATCGAAAGGATATCTTCAAATGCCCACACAATCTAATAATGTTGAAAGTTTAGCTGTAGTTACAACTATTCTTAAAATAGGAGCTTCTGAATATGCTAAATATGGATATAAAGATAGTATTGGAACTAAATTAATCAGTATATGTGGCAATGTTAATAAACCTGGAGTATATGAAATTCCATTTGGAATTACTTTGAGAGAAATAATTGAAAATATATCTAATGGTGTTGAAGATAATAAAAAAGTTAAATTTTTACAACTTGGAGGAGTTTCAGGCCCACTAGTCCCTGAAAGTTTATTAGATACAAGATATACATATGAAGATCTTTGGGATTTAGATCTTGGCATAGGTTCTGGTGCTATCTTGGTAGCTGATGAAGATATGTCTGTCATAGAATATATTAAACTAGCTAACAATTTTTTCCATCATGAATCTTGTGGAAAATGTATTCCTTGTAGAGAAGGTGTTCATGTTTATAAAAAAATAATTGATAAACTTATAAATAAAACTGCTAAAAAAACCGATATAGATTATCTTGTGGAAATTGGAACTATAATGACTGAAACTTCTTTTTGTGGCCTTGGTCAAACTGCAGCTACTCCTATTTTAAAAGCTGTTAAATATTTCAAAGAGGAACTATATGCAGCAACAATTGATTGATAAAAATTAATTCAATGGGAGGTAGATATGAAAAACTTAGTTAAAATTACTATAAATAACAAAGAATATAGTGTTCCTGAACACACAAAAGTTTTAAAAGCTTGTGAGGATATAGGTATTAAAATTACTACTTTTTGTGATGATAAAAGATTAATTCCAACGGGAGCATGTAGGATGTGCGTTGTAGAAATAGGTACTGAAAGAAGATTAAAACTTCAAACTTCATGTTCAACAGAAGTTAAAGAAGGTATGATTATAAAAACTGAAACTGAAAAAGTAGCAAATGCCAGAAAAACTATACTAAAACTTCTTTGGGCTAGCCATCCTAATGAGTGCCCAACCTGTGAAAACTCAGGAGAATGTAAGTTACAAGATTATTCCTTTGAATATGGTGTTGATATTGATGATATTTCTAATATCCAAGAACATCGAGGAATTCCAATAAACAAAGATGCCAAATTTTATTCTATAGACAGTAATAAATGTATTTCTTGTAATAAATGTGTAAGAATTTGTAGTCAATTACAATGTAATGACGCCTTAGGTTTAAATAATAGAGGACCACACACAATTATTGAAAGAGCTAGTTTTAAGGGAGATACTAATTGTACAGAGTGTGGAGCTTGTGTTCATGTCTGTCCTGTAGGATCTCTTATGCCTAAATCCAAAGAAAAATTTAGAAATTGGCAAATAAAAAAAACTCAAACAACATGCTCATATTGTGGAGTAGGATGTCAATTAAATTTAGTTACAAAAAATAATAAAGTTGTTAGAGTAGATCCAGTTATGGATAGTATTAATAATGGTCTTTACTGTGTAAAAGGAATCTTTGCATATAATTTTATCAACCACAAAGATAGACTCACAAATCCTTTAATAAGAAAAGATGGGAAATTAACTGAATGCTCTTGGGAAGAAGCCTATGAAGTTATCGATTTTAATAGAAAAAAAACATTAACCGAAAAAGGTGGAGCTGGATTTGCTGGCTTATCTAGTGCTAGAACAACTAATGAAGATAACTATCTCTTTCAAAAAATGGTTAGAGTTGGATTTCAAACAAATTCTGTAGATCATTGTGCCCGTCTTTGACATGCTTCTACAGTTGCAGGTCTTGCAACTATGCTTGGTAGTGGAGCCATGACAAATTCCATAGGGGAAGTTATAAATAACGATACTATATTTGTAATAGGAAGTAATACAACAGAAACTCATCCTGTTATAGGAGCATCTATAAAACAAGCTGTTAGAAAGGGAGCAAAATTAATAGTAGCTGATCCTGTTAAAATTAAATTAGCTGAAATTGCAGATTGTTATCTACAGATTCAGCCTGGTTCAAATACTGCTCTTTTAAATGGAATGATAAACTATATAATTGAAAATAATCTTCAAGACTCTGAATACATAAGAAAAAAAGTTAATAACTTTGAGTTTCTAAAAGAAACTGTCAAAGAATATACAATAGAAAAAACGTCAAAAATATGCGGTGTAAAACCTGAACTCATTGCAAAAGCTGCAAAAATATATGCTGATAGTCCTGCTGCTGGATTATACTATGCAATGGGAATCACACAACACTCAACAGGTGTCGATAACGTTAAATCTTGTGTGAATCTAGCATTAACTTGCGGAAATATAGGAAAAGCTAACGCAGGAATCAATCCTTTAAGAGGACAAAATAATGTTCAAGGAGCTTGTGATATGGGAGCTCTTCCTGATAAATTTCCAGGTTATCAAGATGTTACCGATCCAGATGCTATAAATAAATTTCAAGATGCTTGGAATACAAAACTTAGTACAACTAATGGTATGAGAATGTCTGAAATGATGAATAAAGCTGCTAATGGAAAATTAGGATTTATGTATATTGTTGGAGAAAATCCTATGGTTTCAGATCCTGATACACATCATGTAACTAAAGCATTAAAAACAGTAGATTTTTTAGTTGTCCAAGATATTTTTCTAACAGAAACAGCTGAACTTGCAGATATTGTATTACCAGCAACTACATTTGCTGAAAAAAATGGAACCTTTACAAATACAGAAAGAAGAGTTCAAAGAGTAAGAAAAGCTATCGCTCCAGTTGGAAATTCCAAACCAGACTGGGTTATCTTTAGTGAACTTTTAGAAAAATTTGGTGGGATTCCAAAAAATAAATATAATAGTTCTAAAGATTTATTTGAAGAATTATCCTCTTTAACTCCTCAATATAGTGGAATTTCATATGATAGAATTGATTCTGTAGGATTACAATGGCCCTGTCCCACAAAAGATCATCCTGGAACTCAATTTTTACATAAAGACAAATTTATCAATGGGGAAAAAATAGACTTTATACCTGTAAAATATAGAGATCCAATTGAAAAAGCAACAAAAGAATATCCTATTACAATGACAACAGGAAGAATACTCGAACACTATCACACAAGAACTATGACTATGAGAACAGATGAAATAGATAAAGAATTTAAATCTAGTTGGATGGATATATCTCCTGAATTAGCTAAAGAGTTAGAAATAAAAGATAAAGATAAAATTATTGTAAGTTCTCCTAGAGGCAAGATATTTACTGTAGCTAAAATATCTAATACTGTTTCTGGAAAAACAGTATTCATGCCATTTCATTTTGGAAATGGTGCTAACGTCTTAACAAATGGAGAAGCCTTAGACCCTGTATGTAGTATTCCTGAATTAAAAGTTACTGCTATAAATATATCTAAAATTTAATAAAAAATAAAAAAAACTGTAAACAATTAAGTTTACAGTTTAAAAGCACTCTAAAGAGTGCTTTTTTTTACCATCTATAAGTTATTCCTAAAACTCCTTTACCATAAAAACCACTATCATCAAATCCATTTGAATATTTTACTATGGATATAGGAGTTACTCCTAATTTAGCAAATAAACGAGTAGAATTATTTAACTTTTTATTATAACCAATATGAGGAAAAACATTAAATTCTAATTTATTTGCCCTCTCAGTTCCATTTAAAAAGTTTTCACTCTCAAAATAAAAATCTGTAATAAATGCAAAATTATATGAAAGTTCGTGGGTCCAAGATGTAGTAGAAGCAAAGTCTAACATATAAGAGTTTGTATAATTTCCATAACTTCTAATTTCGTTGGTGAAACTATTAGCAGTTTGAAATCCATATCCCCAAGTAGTAAAGGTATCAACTATAAGATTTAATCTATACCCATCATCTTCTACAGAACTTAAAACTCCACCACCATTGGTAGTAATACTTAGATAACTTCCACCTAATCCAATATTATCAAAATTTGTAGAGATCCTATAAGTAAGAAATATATCTGTAACCTTCTCATCAAAAAGATCGTACTCTAAATCTCCACCATCAGAATAACTAGTTCCAAATCCCCATGATCTAGACCATCTATGTCCAACCCAATCTGCTTTTTCTAAATGATTTCTAAATAAAAAATCTAATTCCCATCCATTAAAATTTGTACCATCTTCACCTTCCTTATCATAGATAGCAAAGTTTTTTTCTATACTATATTCAAAATCCCAAGTATTTGAAAGATATATATACCCTTGACCTAAGTTCCAATAAATTTTAGAATACTCATCATATTGTCTGAGATCAATATAGGTTGAGTAGAGATTTAATTCATCGGTAGAATTTGAAAAATTTAAAATATTTTCATATCGTAGATTTGTTTTGTATGAAAGGTCATCTCTAATGATCTTAAAATCATAGAAATTTTCTTCTTTTTGTAAGTTAGTATCGTAGGTATAATCCTCTTTGACAGTATTAAAATCATAGAATACACCTTCTTTTTCTTGAGAAAAAGTAAATTGTATAATGAAAAATAAAAGAAAAATTATTTTTTTCATGGTTATTCCCCCTAAAAAATATAGTCGTTAAATTTAAAATAATTAAACAATAAAATATAAAAATAGATCTATTTTATTAAAAATTATTACAAATATTATATAATAATATTACCATAGTTTAATTAACAAATATATATATTATTAAAATTAGGAAGTTTGCATAAAAAAAATTAATATCATATAATTATATTATTAAAATTATTTATTTCTATATAGGAAATAATAAATAAAGGGGGAAAGTATAATAAGTAGTTTTTACACTTATTTATACAAAACAATATGAAAAAAATAATATTTTTAATTAGTTTTATAATGTTAGGAATTAATTCGTTTGGTCTTGATAAAAAGGCAGAGATGAAGAAATTAATATTAAAGATAAGAGAAGAGAGCCCAAAAGATTTTATTATAATACCACAGAATGGAACTGGTATTTATTTTAAAGAAAATGAAGAGATCGATGAGGATATGTTAGACGCTGTAGATGGAATAACTCAAGAATCATTGTTTTACGGCTATCCTAAATATAACTCAAAAACACCATTTGAAGAAAAAAATAATCTTTTAAAAAATTTAAAAATATTAAGAAGTTTAGACAAGGTTATTATGGTTGTAAATTATACAGATAGTAGATATGGAATATGGAAAAGTAAAAATTTAACAAAGGATAATAACTTTTTAAATTATTGTCCAAAAGATCGAGAGGTTACTGAGATAGAAGATAAGATATCTTTTAAAAATAATAAAGATATTACTCATCTTTCAGATGCTAAAAATTTTTTATACCTATTAAATCCAGAAAAGTATAGGCATAAGGCTCAATATTTAGATATCTTATCTCAGACTGAATACGATGTTCTTATAATCGATTCATATTTCAAAGGAATTAAATTAACTCTTGAAGATATAAATAAATTAAAAAACAAACCTCAAGGGGGAAAAAGATTAGTCATTAGTTATTTTAGTGTGGGAGAAGCAGAAAAATATAGAAAATATTGGAAAGATGAGTGGAATGAAAAATTACCTAATTGGATATCCCATGTAAATGAAAATTGGAAAGGTGCCTATATTGTAAGATATTGGTCAAAAGAATGGAATAAAATAATAGAAGATATGTTAAGATCCCATATTAAATACGGGTTTGACGGTGTATTTTTAGATACGATAGATACCTACCAAAGTTTTGAAGAGGGGGAATAATTATGAAAAAACGAAGAAATATTATTATTTTTCTCTTAGAAAATATCTTTTATTATACTCTAATATATTTTTTATTTATGAGTTTAATGGGACAAGGAGAAAAATTTTTACAACTAAATCTCCATCCATTATTTATCTTAACAGGTATAATGGCTTATAGATATGGGGTAAATCTAGGAGTAGTCAGTGCAACGATAGCTATGTTTGTATATATTTATAGTTACATAGAAGTAGGTCGTGATATTGTAGTATTTTTTTATGATTTTAAATATTATAAATTTATATTGATGTTTTTTATATTATCTTTTATTTTAGGAAGAATAAAAGACAATCAAGATGAAAAATTACATGAATTATCTGAGGAAATGTCTGTAATACGTAAAAATTATAAAAATTTATATGGAAAAAATAACAAATTAACATATATAAACAATAGGATGAAGGGACAAATAATAAAATCAGAAGAGAGTATAATAGCACTTTACAATATCTCTAATACTCTAGATACCTTAAATTTTGAAGAAGTTATCACTAATTTAATAGGAATCTTTAAGACATATATAAATGCAGAAGCGATCTCTTTATACACCGTTGATAGTTCAAAAAAATATTTGAGATTAAAGGTTGCAGTAGGAGAAAATAGAAAATTACCTGGATCTTTAAAATTAGATGAATATCCAGAATTTTTAAAAGCTATAAATGAAAAAAAATATGGGAAAAGAGATGGTAGTAATTTAAAGATTCCAGTTTTTTATGCTCCTATTTTAAATAATGGTGAAGTTATAGCACTTTTAAACATTGAAAGACTCTCCTATGAAACTTATACTGATTATACTGAAAAAATGTTTGAAATATTAGCTTCATGGACAAATAAAGCTATGTCTAATGCTCTCTCCTATGCTGAAAAAATAAAAGACGAACTTTATTATGAAGGAACAGAGATCATGTATGAAAAATTCTTAGAAAAAAGGATCTCAGAGGAGAGAAAAAGAAAAGAGATGTTTAATCTTTCTAACATATCCCTTAAATTTAAAGTTTTAACAGAAGACCTTAAAAAAATAAAATTAATGAAAAGAAGTGGAGATATAGCAGGATATTCTGAGAAAGAAAAAGTTCTTTATATCATATTTTCTGCCACTCCTTCAGAACATAAACATCTTTTAAAATCCAAGATATTAGATGGAAATATTGGTATTTTGGAGGAATATTATGAAAATTAAATATTTGATAGTAATGATATTTGTTCTAGGTTTAGGATTTCAATTTTTTAGAATAAATGAATTAAATGAAATTATTAATACAAAAAAAGGATATACCAATGAAGAGGTTATCTACAGTAGTGCAAAGAATATTCCAAAAGGAGAGATGAAACATCTGGTTTTAATCTCCCATATAGATTCTAAATCTCAAAAAGATTTGTATGATTCTCTAAAAGAAATTTTTGGCTATTCAAAAACTCTTTATGATACTAAGTATTTAAAAGACTTAAATAAAGGAGAAATATCTCAATATGAGAGTATAATTATAGCTACAAATAACTATAGATATCTCAAAAAAGATGTCTATGAAGAGATGAAAAACTATGTAGATAATGGTGGAAATTTAATTATTTTAACAAACTCCTTTTTCAATCCATTTAATAAACTTGCAGGGATTGAAAGATTAAAGGGATTTACCGAGGGAACTGGTCTTGAATTTGAAAAAAATATTTTCCCAGGAATATATGAAACAAAAATTACAGGAGATGAAGCTAAAAATATAACTAACTCTCTATTAGATGTTGATCTTAGTAATGATGTAGATATAATAGCTAAAACCTCTGAGGGGTTACCACTAATTTTTGAAAGAAAAGTAGGAAAAGGAAAGATAATTTATTCAAACTCTACTTTTTTTGGAGATAGATTTATAAATGGAATACTTATTCAATTAATTTCATATGGAAATAATGTTTTTTTCCAAAATATAGTAAATACGAAGATAGTAGATATAGATGATTTCCCAGCTCCCCTACCACGTGGAATAAATAAGTTGATCTATCCTACATACAGAATAGATTCAAGAAAATTTTTTCGTGAAGTATGGTGGACAGATATGAAAAAATTAGCCAAGGAAGAAAATCTTCTCTATACAGGATATATTATAGGGACCTATAACGATGTTACAGAATCAGAAAAGTTTGATAAATTTGATGAAAATGATCTTCAAGATCAAATATATTTTGGTAGGGAACTTCTTGCCTTAAATGGAGAGATAGGAATCCACGGATATAACCATCAACCATTGGGCATTAAAGATGAATTAAATCATAAGCATAACTATAAAGATTGGAAAACAGAAAAAGATATGGCTCAGAGTATTATAAAAATAAGAGAAACTTTAAAGGATCTATACGGTGGATTAGAAGCTAAAGTTTATGTCCCACCTTCAAATATGTTAGGAAGAACAGGTAAGAGAATCTTGAGAGAAAATCTTCCCTCCTTAGAAGTATTATCTGGGATTTATAATAGTGGTGCAGAGAAAGGTGTATTAGTCACCGATATAGGATGGGATGAAGATGAACCGAGTCTCTATAATTTCCCTAGGTTTACTTCTGGATTTATTTTTGATAATACAAAAATGATGGCTATGTATCAAGGTGTTGCTTTATATGGTATCTTTCATCATTTTATCCATCCAGATGATATCTTAGACGAGGAGAGGGGAGAGGGGAAAAACTGGGAAGAACTAAAAAAAGGATTTACTCTGTATTTTGAAGATGTAAATGATAAATTTGGTTTTTTAAGAGCTCAAACAAGTTATGAAGGGTTTAGAGAAACTTTAAAATTAGATGAATTAAAGGTTCATACTTTTTTCAAAAAAAATACAATAGATATTTATTTTGAAAATTTTCCTGGAAAAACTTATCATTATTTTAGAGTAAGAGGTAAAAAAATAGAAAAAGTCATAGGAGGGAAAGCAGATATCATCTCTTCTAGCGATGGGAATATACTCTATCTATTAGAAGCCAATGAAAATAAGATATCAATTCAGTTAAAGTAGGTGATCAGATGTATAAATTAACAATATTATTATTAACAATATTCGAAGCAGAGATAACCTATTTAACTTTTTATACAGAGAGTTTAGAATTTTTTAAATTTTTAATTCTCCATGGATTAGTAGGTATGACATTATTCTTTTCAGATTCATATAACAAAAGAGATTCTTTTATTTACAATCAACTAACTATAGCAGTTCCCTTTATTGGAATCTTTCTATACCTAATGGATCTGCTTTTTCTCAGAAAGAATGGATTTAAAATAGTAGAAGATCTCTTTGATTTTGAAAAGTTTTTAGACGAAAAAAAACTCTTGACAGATCTAAATATTCGAGAGGAGCTTAAATTAGTAAGTGCTATAGATACTATGAATATTAAAGGTGTCGATGAAAAAAAAGAGTTCATAACAAAATTTAAACCTCAAGATATGGGAGTAAGGATAAGGGTATTAAAAAAAGGATTAGAAGATAAAGATATAGAAGTTGTTCATTATTCAGCAGTAGAATTTAACCAATTATCTGAAAATTTTGAGAAACAGTTAAGAAAATATAAAAAAAAATATAAGGATACAAAACTTCAAGAAGATTTCTATCATCTCATTGTTTTTTATAAAAAATATATGGAAGTGGGAATACTAGATGGAGAAATTCTGAGTATCTATAGGGAAGACTATATAGAACTTTTAAAAGAAAAACTTTTAATAGATGATAAGTTAGAGGATCATCTAAAGATCTTAGATATGTATCTAATTTCAAAAAAATATTCTGAGATAGAAAAAACAAGTAAAACACTCTTAGAAAAATATCCAAAGGATTATAGAGTATATGAGATTCTAGTAAGATTTTTTTATGAAAAAGAAGATCTAGATAGTTTAAAGGAGATCTATTCTAAGTATAAAAAAATAAAAACTAATACCAATCAATCTAATATAATTGAAAATATAATAAAAATATGTGGAATAATGGGGTGATTCTATGAAAAGACAAGTAATCTGCATGATAGCAGAAGGAAGTTATCCCTATGTAGTTGGAGGAGTTTCTAGTTGGATTCAACAATTGATAAAAGGACATCCAGAAAAAGATTTTATAATTTTATCTATACTTCCTAGTAAATCCGATGAGTTTAAGATAAAGTATGAGATCCCTAAAAATTTAATAGAAATCAAAACAATCTATCTTTCTGATGTTTATTCCCATAAGATAGATAAAAAAGTATTTATGAAATATACCCCACAAGAAATTAAACTAATATCTAATTTTATTGATATGATATTATCAGAAGACACTGCAGAGGCTCTAAAAATTTTAAGTGACGTAGAAAAAAGTAGTGTATTTGATTTTACTACTAGTAAATTTTTCTGGGAAAAAATTTGTAATAAATATAATAAAAATTATAAAGACGAGGAATTTAATAATTTTTATTGGTCGTATAAATCGGTTTTTATGTTTTTAATGAATGTCCTACAAAATGAGATACCAGAAGCAGATCTATACCACGCTGTTTCTACTGGATATGCAGGAGTATTAGGAGCTCTAGCTAAATTAAAACATAATAAGCCATATTATTTAACAGAACATGGTATATATGCAAGGGAGAGAGAGGAAGATATATTAAAATCTGATTGGGTTAAGAGTGAATTTAAAAAAATATGGATCGATTATTTTTATTTCTTATCAAAAATTTCATATCAATATGCAGATAAAATAATTTCACTTTTTAGATATAATAATGAATTACAAATATCATTAGGAGCAAGATCTGATCGTACTATGGTTATATCTAACGGAATAGATGTAGACCTATTATCTAATATAGAAAAAGAAAAAACAAAAGATTTTATTTTGGGATCGGTTCTTCGAATAGTTCCTATAAAAGATATTAAGATGATGGTAAAAGCTTTTAAGGTTGCCAAAAATGAGATACCTAATCTTAAACTATATCTTATAGGTCCCTATGAGGAAGACTTAGAATATTATGAAGAGTGTGTAGAACTTGTAAAAGATCTAAAATTAAGTGAGGAGATAATCTTTACAGGAAGGGTTGATATCAGAGATTACCTTGGTAAGATAGATATATTTTTACTTTCTTCTATCTCAGAGGGGCAACCTCTTTCCATATTAGAAGCTATGTCAGCTAGAATACCTATAATAACTACCGATGTTGGAGATTGTCGAGATATTCTTACTCTCTACAAAGAATTTGGAGATGCTGGAATAGTAGTTCCTCCTACATCTTATAGTAAGATGGCTTCAGCCATAATATCTCTATATAATAATCCTGAAAGACTTAAACTACTAGGAGAAAGAGCATATGAAATAGTGAATAAATATTATCGAAAGGAAGATTTTATAAGAGCATATACTAAACTATACGAAGAAGGATGGGGTTAAGATGGCTGGAATAGGATTCGAACTCAGAAAATTATTTGAAGAAGATGATTCTTTTTCAGGTTATATAAAGGCAGTTACATTTTCAACTTTTATTTCTGTAGGACCGTTTATAGCTGCGGTTCTAGCAATAAATGGATTAATTCTTATATCTAAAATAATCTTTGACAACAACCAAGAGCAACTACTTTTTATTTCAACTATAGTATATGCTTTTATATTTTCTCAATTGGTTAGTTTTCCATTTCAATTTTTTATAACTAGATATATTTCTGATAAATTTTTTAAAAAACAATATGGAAGGGTAAGACCATCTTTTATTGGAATCAGTAAAATAATAATAGTATTATCTACAATCGTAGGATTATTATTTTTATGGGGTAACGATCTCCCGCTATATTATAAATATTTATCTTTAGGGATCTTTGTTATCCTCTCACTTCTATGGACAATTACTACTTATATAAGTATTCTAAAAGATTATAAATATATATCAAAAATTTATTTTATCTCTAACCTATTGTCAATAGTAGTATTTTCAATTACCATTAAATATCCAATAATGTTTAAGGAGTATAGGATAGCAGGAAATATGTTATTTTCATTTCTTATAGGGATATTATATTGTTTTTATATGCTGACCAGTTATTTTTTGAGTATCTTTAAGGTGAATATTAAAGGCGAATATGAATTTTTAAGTTATTTTAAAAATTATAGTACCCTTTTCTATACAGGATTATTTTATATCTTAGGAACTTGGTCACATATAATTATAACTTGGTATTCTCCTTGGGCTGTAAATATAGGACATAGATTTAGAGTAACTCTAAATTATGAGAATGCAGTATTTTATTCTTTCTTACTTACTATCCCTAGTATAGTATTCTTTGTAGTTTTCATTGAAACGAAATTTTTTGATATCTATCAAAAATATTATGCTCTTACTTTAAAAAAAGGTACATTAGAAGAGATCGACAGAGAAAGAAAAAATATGAGAAGAAGGTTATATAAGGAGATATATTATGCTCTTCAAGTTCAAGTATTTATTACTATAACAGCACTATTATTTGCTAGATATTTTGTTATCTATTATGAGATGCCAGTAGAATTTTTAAATATATTTAAAGTTGTATCTTTAGGAGCAATAGCAAATGTATATATAATAATAATTATATCTATGTTTTTTTATTTTAATGAACTAAAAAAAGCACTTAAAGTAACAGCTCTATTTTTTTTCTTAAATACAGTATTCACCTTGATATTTTTAGATAAAGGAAATGAATATTTGGGACTTGGATTCTTTTTAGGATCTATGATATCCCTCTTGTACGCACTTCAATTATTTGATAAAATTTTAGATGATCTAAATTACGTTACTTTTTATTCTCAAAATTTTGCCTTAAAGGAAAAAGGAAAGATAGCTTCTAAAATAATAGAAAAAATGAATCATGGTATCAATTTAAAGTGGAAGGATGTTTATTTTAAAATAGGATTGATTATATCTATTTTACTATTGATAATCTTTAGTTATAAATTTATAAAATAATTTTTGGAAGTGTGATCTTATGAAATATATATGGATAATTATAATAACAATACTAATAAGTGGATGTACTAGTTATGATGAGAAAGGATTTAATGATACTACTCATCGTAATTGGCATTCTATGAGTTATACAAATTTAGAAGGATACCTTCAAGATGGATATAATTTAAATGGTTATGATAGGGAAGGTTATGATAAATATGGTTTTGATATAGAAAACTATGATCGTGATGGTTTCAATGACTATGGATATAATCGTGATGGTTTTGATAGGGAAGGCTACAAAAAAGATGGATGGAATAGTAATGGATGGAATAAAAAAGGAATAAACAGAGAAACTAATAGTTATTTTGATAAATACGGTTGGTCTAAAAATTATATAAATGAAAAAACAAAAACATTGTACAATGAGTATGGTTGGTCATATTTTGGAATAAATGAGATTACTAAAACAAAATATAATAAAGATGGGTTTGATATAGAAGGGATCAACAAAGATACAAAAACTCTCTATAATAAATATGGATGGTCGATAAATAATATCAATGAGAACACCAAAACTTTCTATGATCTAAATGGTTATAATATTGATGGATATACCATAGATGGATATGATAAATATGGTTATAGTATTGATGGATACACAATAGAAGGTTATAATAAATATGGTTACAGTAGAACAGGATATGATAGAGAGGGATACAATAAATATGGTTATGGTGTAGAGGGATACAATCGATCTGGATTTAATAGAAAAGGTTTTAATCGAAATGGATATGATAATGAAAATTATGATAAATATGGATGGAATGACCAAAAAATAAATAAATACACAAAAACATTATTAGATAAAAATAATATAAACTTTGATGAGTTTTATAAAAATAAAAAAAGACCAGTAACCTTAATTGATTATGAAAATATATACACTGATGGTTATGATGCAGATGGCTTTGATCAACAAGGTTATGATAAAGCTGGATACAATCAAAGTGGATTAGATAGAGAAGGTTTTAATAGAAATAAATTATACATAGGCGAAGTAATAGAAGAAAAGAAGAACATAAAAGAATAAATTATATAGAACCTGTAAATTAGAAATTGATAAAAGGATTTTTAGTTTACAGGTTTTTTAGATACACATGATAGAGATCAAATTAAAGAAATATATCATGAAACTAATTATGTAAGTGGTAATGAAAGAGATCTATTCTAAATTTGAAGAAACAGAACTATCTAAGATATTTGATAATGAAGATTTTGGATTTAGAAAGATAACAGTAGATAGACCATTAAAATTAAAATTTGAAATAAATGAAGAAACTTTAGAACTATTTAAAAATAGCAGTCAATATATAAACTTAGCTATATCTAAAAAGAAAAAAGAGAAACTAAAAAATATAGAGGAAGCAGAAGGAAGAAAAAAACAAGAACAATTAATAGAATCATTATCTAAAATAACTAAAATTTATTTAGACAGAGAAGAATTTTTAAAAGAGAAGTCTTACCTCATGTTCCAGATGCCGAGATAGATGAAACTACTTTGGGTAAGATTGGATATGAAATACCATTCACTAGACACTTTTATAAATATGAAAAATTGAGAAGCTTTGAAGAGAGATATCTTTAAACGAGCAAGAAGGAAGAGACAGGGCAGATTATGGAAAACAAATATTAACTGATTTATCTAAAGTTTTAACCAAAAAATATGGTTGGGGATTTAGCTCTAGTAATCTTAAAAGAATGAGAAAGTTTTATATTCTATTTCCTGATTATCAAAAAGGTGCGACACTGTCGCACCAATTCAGTTGGTCTCATATCGTTGAATTTATTAAGATAGAAGATAATCTCAAAAGAGAGTTTGAACCTCAATATAAGGGACAGGTAGAACTATATTTAAATTGGTTAAAGAAAAATGAAAAACAAGACTATGAAGAAGATCCAATAAAAAAATTAGATCTGTTAAAATTATATGTCTATCTAATAGGTTTATATAAAAAATTTCCTACAGATATAGTTACCAATGTAGATCTTGATGAGATCTTATTATTAGATTATTATAAACTTTCTAAAATATCTGATGGAAATATATCTATAAGTGAGGGTGAAGGAGATCTTACTGGTGTAGGTAATGGTCGAGGTGGAAAAGAAGAACGTCTAGAAGGTTTAGATGAAATAATAGCTAGAATAAATGAAATATACGGAATTGGGCTTACAGAAGAAAATAAAGTGATGTTAGAAAATATAAAACAAATATTTATTTCAGATACTAAATTACAACAAATAGCAAAAGTAAATTCTCAAGAAGATTTTACTAAGATGTTTAAAAATTCTTATTTTAAAAGAGGCTTAATCAGACAAAAAAAAGATTTTTCTGAAATTATCAAAAGTATATTAAGTAATAAAGGATTGTCTAACTATCTTATGAATATCATAGCTGAAAAAGTCTATGAAGAGATGCAATAATAATAAAGATAACCAAAAAGCTTTATCAAATAAAAAATAAAAAAAGATATACACTTTAATTTTGT
>DDQV01000142.1 GCA_002342785.1 Fusobacteriaceae bacterium UBA2433
AATAAATAATATGATTTAATGCCAAAAAAAATTTGTATATCTTTATGGTTAACTTTAGATTCAACCAAAAATATGAAAACCTCTTTCAAAGATTATTTGAAAGAGGTTTTCATTTGAATAAGAAATATTTAACAAATCTTTTTCTATAAAAGAAATAGATATTTTGATAATTAATTCATGATTCAAAAAAAACAATAATAAAATTGAAGATCTTTCTAGAAGTCTCTCTTATTCTTCTTTTAAGTCCCTTCTAAAAAGTTCCCCTTGTGTTTATACATTATCTAAAACAAATGCCCTAGAATCAATCGTTCAAACCATTAATAGTACTGAGTTTGAGAGGTGAAAAAAGAAAAAAGCTCGCTATGAGCCATAAAGGGAGTGTAGCGAGCCTTTTTTTGCCTATAAATTATAGTAATTAAAAAACCTTCCTCTAGAAACTGGATTTTTTTATCATTGTCTTCTACAGTCTCTTTAATTTCAATACTCTATATTATTATATCCTCTATTTGGTAAATATCCACCATGAAAAAAATTTATCTTAACTATTTTAATAGAAACAATATTTATATATCTATTTTAAAAGAGTTGACTACATTCTTTGAAATAAGAAAATATATTAAATAATGATAGCCAAAATTAATACATGAGATTAAAAAAAGGAGTTAATTATATGAATTAACTCCTTAAAATATTTTAACTTAATTAAGTATTGAATTTTTTGATCTTTTTATAACCTTATAACTTAAATAATAAATCTTCATAAGTTGGGAATGGCCACGTCTTATGTTCTACAATATTTTCTAAATTATCTCCGTAAATTCTTAATTCTTTCATAAGAGGTAAGAGTTCTTCTTTTGTAAAATGAATACTTAAAGTAATATCTTCTAAATTATTTAAATCTTCTAATTTTCCTTCTAATTTTTTAGCAACATTATATAATCCTGCATTATTTTTTAAGATAGATGCTAAAAGATCTTTTTGAGTAGTCGCAAATTCTTCACCTAATATTTTTGAAGATCTTTTTATTATATCGGATATTTCTAAGGCATATCTGTTTGATGCTGGATAAATATCCTGAATAGCCATTTTAATCATTACTGCTGATTCAGTTACTATTTGATTATAATAGTTTTCAGCATAAATATTATATCTAGAAATTAATTCCCCTTCAGATAACACCCCTTGTCTTCCAAACAATTCAACTGTTTCTGGATCTATATAATATTTCAATACATCCGTGGTAGATTTCAAATTAGTAAGTCCTCTTTTTTTTGCTTCTTCCACCCATTCTTCCCCATAACCATTTCCAGAAAAGATAATTTTTTTATGTTCTTTATATGTTTTAGATACTAATTTTTGTATTCCTTTAGTTTTATCTTCTAATCCATCTAATTCATCAGCAAATTCTTTTAGAACATCTGCCATAATAGTATTTATCATAATATTAGGAGTAGAAGTACTCTGACTAGATCCAGGCATTCTAAATTCAAATTTATTTCCTGTAAATGCAAATGGAGAAGTTCTATTTCTATCAGTAATATCCATAGGTAATTTTGGTAAAGAATCTACACCAATCTCTAATTTCCCTTTGATTTCAGATTTTTCATCAGTCTTTTTAAAGATAGTCTCTAATTCATCTCCTAAAAATATAGAAATAATAGCTGGTGGTGCTTCATGTCCTCCTAATCTATTATCGTTAGATGCACTGGCAGTAGAAAGTCTTATAAGTGGTGCATATTTATCCACGGCTTTAATAACTGCAGCAACAAAAATTAAAAATTGTGCATTTTCTTTAGGATTTTTTCCTGGTTCAAATAAGTTAATACCATCATCAGTAGCTAAAGACCAGTTATTATGTTTTCCTGAACCATTTACCCCCGCAAATGGTTTTTCGTGTAATAATGCTACTAAATCATGTCTATTAGCAACTTTAAACATAGTATCCATTACAAGTTGATTTTGATCGGTAGCTACATTAGAAGAACTATATACAGGAGCAAGTTCAAATTGATTAGGAGCTACTTCATTATGCTTTGTCTTAGAAGGAATTCCCAATTTCCACAATTCAGTATCTAACTCTCTCATAAAAGCTGCTACTCTTTCTTCAATTGTTCCAAAATAATGATTTCTAAGTTCTTGTGATTTAGCAGCATTTGCACCAAATAATGTTCTTCCTGTATGAGCTAAATCCAATCTTTTATTAAATAATTTTTTTTCAACTAAAAAATATTCTTGTTCAACTCCTAAACATGTAGTAACATCTTGAGAAGTTTCATTTCCTAAAATTTTTAAAATTCTAAGAGCTTGTCTTTCTACAGCTTTCATAGACCTTAATAGAGGTACTTTTTTATCTAAAGCTTCTCCTGTATAAGCCACGAAAGCAGTAGGAATATATAATGTTACCCCAGTATTATCATCTTTTAAAAAAGCTGGAGAAGTAGTATCCCAAGCAGTATATCCACGGGCTTCAAATGTAGATCTCAATCCTCCATTTGGAAATGAAGACGCATCAGGTTCTCCTTTAATTAATTCTTTCCCTGAAAATTCCATGATTATTTGTCCATCTCCTATTGGTGACACGAAAGAATCATGTTTTTCGGCAGTAAGTCCATTTAATGGTTGAAACCAGTGAGTAAAATGAGTTGCTCCCTTCTCTATAGCCCAATCTTTCATGGCATTAGCAACTACTTCAGCAATAGAAAGAGTTAATTCTTTTTTACCACTTTGTACCTCCAAAAATTCTTTAAAAACTCTTTTTGGAACACGTTGTCTCAAAGTAGTTTTATCAAAACAATATTCCCCATATATTTCAGGAACACTTTTTATTTTATTAATAATCTTTTCCATCTAAACCTCCTAAGTTTTTCAAACATTTTTTATGATAAAATTATAAAATAATAAATATACTTATTATTTATTTTCATTTCTCCAGTAATAACTATATTCTTGTACCATCTTTAATTTTAATTCCTCTTCTGTATTTAAATTTATAATATACATTTTAGTTTTTTTTTTATAAAATTACAATGTATGCAAGCATAAAATTT
>DDQV01000092.1 GCA_002342785.1 Fusobacteriaceae bacterium UBA2433
AAAAAACAAAACTGATCACAACTAATAAATATGAACTAAATGCAATTAATGGCATTTTAAATTTCATTTTTTTTAGAATTTTTTTTTCATATTTTTCTGCAGCTTCTTCACCATTTGTTTCCTTCACTAATAAATAACCAACTTCTGCAAAAATAAAGCATTCTTTCATAACTTTCTTCATTTGATCAATAGTTTTTGGATGCTTTTTAAAGTAATTTTTATATGCCAATTTTGATGCTTTTCTCACGATTTTTTTATACATCCATCTAGATACTTTAACTTCTCGACCATCATCTAATGTCAAATTCACATGTTTTTTTTTCATTGTTTATTCACTCCTGTGACATCTTTCCCACATTTTTAAAAATAAAAGTTCCTAAAAAAAGGATCTAAATTTTATTAGCGTTTTTAGTTTGTTTATCTACATTTGAATTATCAGAATCTAAACATTTTAATGGCGTTATCGTCCATTCTTTTTCAATGTTTTCAGTTTTTCGAATAATACTAATATCCGAAATATCACCTATATCTAATCTGAATGCATTATTTTCATCTTTCATCTCTTTAGGAACTTGTATTGCTATTCTAAATTCATTTTGATGTTCATAGTTATCAAATTTTTTAAATAATCCCATCTCACCATAATGCTCTTTTTTATTAACATATTCAACTGGTCTTTGGTGAAAATAAGTAGGGCTAATTTTTTCTATTGAACAATTAATTCTTTTTATGAATTCGGCAGGCTTAGTGATGAAAAGATAATGGTCATAATTTTTGTCTTTTTTTATCTTTTCAGAAATAGTGAACTTAAAATCATTAGAAAGATGTTTCTCATAAATTGTATACATACAAAATATATTAATATCATTATATTCATTAGTTCTTATTACTCCATCTGAAATGGGAGTAGTTTTAAATACTTTTCCTGAATTATATGGTGTAAAAGATATCTCAAATTTCCCCTTAGGAAAAAATATTTTTATTCCTTCGTCTTCATCCTTAATCTCTTCACTTTTTTCACAGGTTTTAAAATAATTAAGGTTGTTCATATATAATTTACCACGCCTAAAATCTTCTAAATATTCTATTTTGCTAAATTTTAAAAAAGTAGATACAACTATTTCTTCATCTTTTAAATCTATTTTATTTCCCATTTCCCTCCTTAGAATTTTATCTTCTTTCCAAGCTACGGTTTCTCTAATCCTATGCCTCCAGCCTCTCCTACACTCATAGCTGTAGTATTCTTGTTATACCTACAACTCTCTCTATTATATTTCTTATTACTTTTAGTTACATATACGACATTTTCTATTTTTTGATTAGGTATATTTTTAGTTTTTATATCTACTTTTGTTTTTGTTGTGGTACTTTCTTGCAAAGGAACTGTAATACCTTCAGAATGAATTTTTTTAACTTTTTCTATTGTGATTTCTGTCTCTGCGGGGTCTGAGTAGATTACTTTAAAATATAATTTACCAAAGATAGAAACTGACAGCAGTAAAAATATAATTATTTTCTATTAATCAATATATTCTAGATATGTACTTATTAATTTTAAAATTGATAATAACCATATAAAAACAAATGCTATAAATCCATATAAACCGCCAGGAAATGCTATTAAGGTTTTTGCTCTAATAAATTTAATATGTCTAGTTGGAATATCATTATAAACATAATTAAGAATTATATTAGAAAGTTTATATCCTGTATAAACTTTACATACAAAATTTTTATAAGTTATACCTTCAATCAATTGTTTATAATTTTCAATTAGTTGAGTAAGTTCAGGATAAATTTGTTCAATTTGACTAATTGCATTTATATCAATATCACCTTCCAATTTTTTTAATCGATTTCCAACACTTAAAGCAACACTCTCACCAAATATAGATCCTCCAAGAAATAATAAAATTATTATTTCAGTGATATAGATACAGCATGGGAGCCATCTCACAAAAATATTTTTATTTTTCACAATAAGATCTATTATTCCAATAGTGAATTTTGAAATAAGAAAATCTATTACTGGAGGTAATGACAAAAAAATAAGCGAACTAAATAAAAACAATATTAAACAAAGTAGTGGTTTATGAAGTTTTTTAGTATAATCAAAACTTATTGGCAAAGAAATTTTTTTTATTATATCAGATAATTTTTTTCCCATAATATTTCCCCCGCTTTAATCAATCCATTTAACTTCTCTAAATGCTTCCAACACAATTTCCTGTTTATCTTCAGGACACGGATATTTTCTTTTATTAACATTTATTCTATTTGGAGAGATTTTTGGTTTTAAGTCACAAACTTCTTTCATATGAGCTATCCAACATGTTTTAATTGAGATGTTATATTTTTCTTTAACATAAATTTGAATATCCTTATAGGTTACCATTTTATTTTCTCCTTTTCACTACATAATTTTAACTTTTAACTACTTCTAAAAATTCTTCTTCTGTCAAAATTTGAATAGTTCCTAATTCTTCTGCTTTCTTTAATTTACTCCCTGCTTTTTCACCTATAATTAAAAAATCTAAAGATTGATTTACTGTATTTATATTTATCCCACCAAATTTTTCTATTTCTTCTTTTATTTCTTTCCTTGTAAAATGAGCTAATTTCCCTGTACATAGAATTTTTTTACCTTTAAATTCTTCTAAATAATCTTTTCTAACTCTCTTTTTTCTCTCAAAATTAATTCCTAACTCTTTTATTTTTAAGATTTCTTCTCTTTTTTGAGGGGTGTTAAAATACCTATATAATTTAAATGGGACTACTATTCCTAGTCCAACTTTATTTAAAAAATTATTTATATCTTTTGTTTTATCTAAAAGTTCATCTAAAGTTTTAACTTTTTTAGTAATTAATTTTGCATAATGTTCACCAATACCTTCAATTCCTAATGCAACTATGAAGTCATTAATATTTTTATTTACTTTGCTCTCTTCTATTTTATTTAATATTTTGTCTATACTTTTTTCAGGGAAATATTTCTTTTCTATAATTTCATCTCTATAATTTTTTAAACTATAATAATCACTTATTTCATTTAAATATCCATACTTTACTAATTTATTAATTTGAGTAATATTGATTCCAAAATCTAATCCATCTTTTTTAACAAAGTTTTTTAATTCTTTCACCACTTCTTCTTTAGAAATATTTTTATGTGGATTTTTAACATTTATTTTATTTTCTAATTTTTCTTCAAATAACATAGTTAATCGCTTCTCTACATCTTTTTTTTCATGAAAAATAGGTTCAAAATATTCTGAGTGAAGGTCGCTTATTCTTGAATCTCTTATGAAGAGGTTTAAATTAATAAATTCTAATATATTATAAGAAACTAAACAATCTAAATTTCCATGGAAAAAATTTACTATATGTTCACAAATTTTTCCTTGTTTTTGGCAATTACAAATTATATTTTCTAAAATATTGTTTTCTATTTCTGCACTTATTGTATATATTGATTTGTCTTCTCCATGTACATCAAATTTTAATTTTTCCATTTAACCCTCCATAATTATATTGAAATTTATCTTTTCTCTTAAAAAATTCTTCTTAAGCCTTATTCAAAATCCAAACTACTTTACCACAAACTTTAAAATCGTCATCTTCTCTAATTTCTCTATCTGGGTAATCTTTATTATCAGAAATTAAATAACACCTATTTTCAATACATTTATATCTTTTTACCAGGGCTTCATCATCATAGAGAAAAACACCTATATCGTTCTGTCCTACTTCTACGTCTTTTTTTATAAGAACTACAGATCCGTTATTTATTGTTGTTTCCATAGAATCACCATCAACAGTGATTCCTACGCAACCTTTCCCCATCATTATTGGTAAAGAAAGATAATCACTAGGCTCTGGATCAGGAGTTATTCCAATTCCAGCAGAAACAGAATCATAGATTGGAACTTGTATATATTCGCCTTCGATTACTTCAAAATTAGATTTTTCTTTTAAAGTAGCTTTGGAAGCTCCGAAGTCATCATCGTCCAAATACCCTACTATTTTATATAATTCTTTAAAATCTATTTTCAAGGCAGATGCTAATTTTTTTATTAAAAAAGGATTTATTTTTAGCAATTGTCCTTTTTCAATTCTAGAAATAAGAGATTTGTTTATATCTGCCTTAACAGAAAGTTGATTAACTTTTAAATCCTTTTTTTCTCGCGCATCTTTGAGTAATTTGGC
>DDQV01000145.1 GCA_002342785.1 Fusobacteriaceae bacterium UBA2433
AGGAGCTACATTTTTAAATGCATTTAGTTTATTTATTTTTAATTTTATTTTAGTTAAAACCTTTAAAGTTAAAATTAATGGATTAATCCTTGCTGCTTTTTTTACTATTTTTGGGTTTTCATTTTTTGGAAAAAATATATTTAATGTTCTCCCTATATATCTAGGTGGAATAATGTATTCAAAATTTGAACATTTAAATTTTAAAACTATTTTACCTACAATTATGTTTACAAGTGCATTAGCGCCTTTTATCAGTGCAATGGCATTTAGTTCTAATTCCTCTGAAGAAGGTTATCTTTTGGCTATGATTTTAGGTATAATTATTGGATTTATAGCTACTCCTTTAGCTAAAAAAATGATTTTATTTCACGAAGGATTTAATCTATATAATTTAGGTTTTACTGGGGGACTTTTAGGAGCTATTATAACTTCCATCCTTAAAGCTTATAATTTTAAAATTGAACCTCAAAAACTAATTTCTACTAAATACCATTTGGTACTATTAGTTACTTGTTCTATGGTATTTTTACTACTAATATCAGTAGGATTTTATATAAACAAAAACAGTTTCAATGGATATAAAAAATTATTGAAATGTAGTGGTTTAAAATCTGATTTTGTAGAAAAATATGGATATGGACTTTCTTTTATTAATATGGGAATCAATGGTTTTCTTTCTATTATTTTTATCCTCCTTGTAGGAGAAACTTTAAATGGACCTATTTTAGCAGGTATATTAACTATAGTTGGTTTTTCTGCTTTTGGCAAACATCCTTTAAATATTATTCCTATTTTATTTGGAGTGTGGCTAGCTGGAATAACTATCGAAGTAGATAAATTTGTCTTAGTACTTTCAGCTCTTTTTGGAACTGCAATGGCTCCTATTTCAGGCGTATACGGTCCTATTTGGGGTGTTATTGCAGGATGGCTTCATATGTCGGTTGTTATAAATATCGGTGTTCTTCATGGAGGATTAAACTTATATAATAATGGATTTTCTGCAGGAATAGTTGCAGGTATTCTATTACCTGTTATTCGTACTTTTACAGATAGAAAAAATAAATTTAAAGACCAATATTTTTTGAAACGTCAAGAACTTTATAAAAATTTATATTCAAAAAATAAATCCGATTAATTGATTTTTTTTTTATAATCTGGATTGTCAAATTAAATGCAATGCTTGCTTCTCCCCAGAATTCTTTTTGGGGAGTTTTTATTTAAACATTTCCTTAGTCTATTATTTATTTTTTGTACTGCTATATTCAACTCTTCTTTTGTTAATTTTAGAAACTCAGTTCCCTTTGGAAAAAGCCTTCTTAATAATCCATTTTTATTTTCATTAGGATCTCTTTCCATAAATGATATGGATATGAATTAGCAAAATATATTTCTATTCTTAATTTCTATTCTTAATTTTTATTTTAATTCTTTAAATTTTCAAAATTCTCAAAATTCTCAAAATTCTTTTCCGTTATTAGAGGTAACTGTTTAAAATTTTCTAGAGTTGCATTATCAAATATTTTGATTTTTTTGTCTTTCATTAGTTCAGCTATTAAGAACTTAATTTTTCTTCATTATTGTTCGTTTATGATCTTTTTTTAATCTACTCTCACTCTTATAATGCTATATTTTACTTCTAGTCTTTCCTCTATCATCTTTTTATCAGGTATGATCCTTTTTTTCCTGGACTCCATTCTTTCTAACCTTACCTGGGTAGTAATTCAACAGTGTCTTTCTTATTCTTTAAATAAATTTTATTTTTTTTGTAAACATCAAAATTTATAATTTCCTAGATAATAAAAAAATAGCCTCCTCTAGTAATATTCTCAACATGGAAAACTATTTTTTTTATATTTTATTTATAATTTTTTCTAAATAACTTTTAATTCTAATACAATTTTTTAAAACAAACTTTAATAATTCCATTAAACTTTTTTTTAGTTAATTAAATAAAACTAATTTTATTTTTTATTTCTATTAATATACATATAATATGTTAACAAACTCTTCATATCTGTAGCAATTTTTTCCATTTCATTTAATTTTAACCACTTAGTTGTAAGATCTTCAGTATCATCTAATTTCAATTCCAACGGTTTTATTTTATTATTTTTTAATTTGACTATATAAATATATAGTTTTTCGGTAGTATATCCCGGTGATGATGTTAAAGGTTCTTTTGCTTCATAAATTATCTCTACATCATCAATTGTATATCCAGTTTCTTCTCTTAATTCTCTTTCTAAAGTTGACTTAGCAGTTTCTCCTTCTTCGATTATCCCTGCTGGTATCTCTAGCAAATGAGAATCTGTTCCAGGTCTATATTGATCAACTAAAAGCGTTTTTTCTTCTTTTTCATCTAATACCATTACACCTATAGCATTTGGTTTGTCTATATATTCCATTTTTAAATTTCTAGTAGGATGTTGTTTAAATTTAATATTTAAAAATTTTAATTCTGATAATTTCATAGTTTTCTCCTTTATTATTTTAATTAACATTAGTTTTTCAATAAATTTAATCTCTAATCTCTTATTAAACTTTAAATATAAAACACTATTATTTTTCTTAAGAATTTATATTCCACAATAAATATTTAACTTAGACAGACTAATCTTATAAAAAAGATTTTTTTATCAATTTAAAACACGATATTCTAGATTATAATATACATATTTTAAAGTATCTTGGGTGCTATTTAATGAGACCAGCTATCGCTGAATATAGAATTACTAAATTTGAATATAATGAAGTTACATTTTGGTATATTGATGTTGCTATTAAAGAAAAAATTTTTCTAACACTTCCATTATTTGAGTTTATCCATAGACTTATTCTACATATTAATCCTAAAGGATTCAAAGTCACCAGAAGATATGGATTTTACACTAGAAACATCAATACAAATCTTAAATCTCAAATTAAATTGTTTTTTAAAAGAAAAGTTTCTTTAATTATTCCTTTAATTTGGAGAGAACGTATCTTTAAAATATGTAAAAAAGATCCGTTGATTTGCCCAAACTGTTTTACTAAGATGAAATTAACTTCTTTTTATCATAAAAAATATAGAGATTTATACTACCCTTAGATTTTTAAAAATGAATATTCTCGAAGAAGCTTATTTTTTAAGTTCCTTTTTAAATATACTTTTTTATTTATTTATTTCTGGAATCAGATTTTTCTCGAATTTTTTTACTTACAAGGTAAACTTTGTTTGTTTTTACAAATACAAAAATTTATAATTTTCTAGATAATAAAAAAATTACTTTAGTCTTAATAAATAAATTTTAATTTAATTTTCTTCTATCTTCATCAGTAATTTTTCTAATTTCTACCTATTTATTGCTTTCTATAGTATATAATAATAATATATTTTTGTAACTAATTTTTATAAAAAAAATCATCAAAATTAA
>DDQV01000065.1 GCA_002342785.1 Fusobacteriaceae bacterium UBA2433
TATTATAAATAATTTTTTAAAATAATAATAATTAATAATTTTCTAATGTTTTTCTAATAATATTCTCACATTTATTGACTATTTTATCAATCTCTAAACCTTCAGGATATAGAGGTGGAAGGAATATTAGATCAACATTTGTAGCTTTAGGAGTCTTACTTCCAATAGGCATAGCTTTATAAGCTCCATTAATAACAAATGGTTGAATTGGTATATTTAATGTCTTACTAAGTATAGCAAAAGCTTTTTTAAATTCTATCATCTCTCCATCTCTACTTCGAGCACCCTCTGGGAATATAACTAAATTCTTTCCTTGACGTAGAACCATAGCAGCAGCTTGTAAGGTTTCACTTAAATTATTATCGATATCTAAAAGAATAATATTACCATGATTAGCACCCCATTTTTTTAAGAAACTTTTAAAATGTTTCGATACAGCTAAATAATATGTATTTTTCAAAATTTTATTATTTAGAGCAGTGTTTAGGATAAAACCATCTAGGAAACTTTGATGATTTCCTATAAAAATAGTTGGTTGATTAGTTATATTTTCTAAACCACTTTTATTTATTTTTATATATCCTTTAAAAAATGGAGTTAAAATAATTTTTGCAAATTTTAAAGTTATACTAGATTTTGGAATAAAAACATCAATGTTTTTATTTAATATTTTGGACCAGTCATTTTCTTTTTCTGTTATTTTTACATCTTTATCATGTAAAAATTTAGATAAATCATATAGAGTAGGATATTGTGAAAGTTCCTCTTCCATAATAGTTATATTAAATGTATTACCTATAAATGAAAATAATTCTACAAAATCTAAAGAATCCATTCCTAAATCTAATTCAAAATGATCTTTTGGTGTAGAAGTTACTCCTTTTAAATTTTCTATGAATTTTTTTAAGATTATATATTCTTTTATAGTTGGTTCTTCGATTTTTTCTACAACTCTTTTTTTCTCTTCTAATAAATTTTTTAATTTAAATCTTCTAAGTTTTCCTAGTCTAGTTTTAGGTAGTTCTTCCTGAACGATTTTTATATCTAATATTTTTCTATAATTAGGAGCTTCAAGATTGTATGGATCTATAACATTCCATTTAATAGATTCACTTATATTTTTTATTCCTTCTTTTTCAATAACTTTAAAATTAGGATATATAATCGCAATTAAATGGTTTTTATGTTCAGTAATAGCTAATTCAGAAATCAAATTAGTTTTTTTCATAATATTATCTTCAATATCTTGTGGATTTATATTTTTTCCATTTGGAAGAACAATCATCTCTTTTTTCCTTCCAATGATATAAAGATAATTATCTCTAATTTCTCCTAAATCTCCAGTATGAAACCAACCATCTTTATCTATGACTTCTGCTGTAGCTTCGGGTTTATTAAAATATCCTTTCATTATATTTTTTCCACGGGCAATAATTTCACCATCATTAGCTATTTTTAATTCAACTTCTGGGAGTGCACCACCACAAGATCCAGGTCTGATATCATCATATCTAGTAAAAGTAAGAATTGGAGATGTTTCAGTAAGACCATAGCCTTCTAACATTCTAAATCCTAGTGTTGTAAAATCTTTGACTATTTGTGGGTCTATCTTGGCTCCTCCAGAAACCATAACGTGCATTTCGCCACCAAATCCATCTTGAACTTTTTTAAATATTTTTCTACCTAGTTCTATATTATTTGTTTTAGACACTATTTTAAAAAGCATCTTAGGAATAAAATTGGAATTTATTTTTTCCATAATTCCTTTATGAAACATCTCCCATAGTCTAGGAACACCTATAAATAATGTGATTTTATATTTTTGTAATGTATTTTTTATAGCTGAAGAGGAAAGATCATCTAAAATAACAACTGTACAACCAATTTTTATAGGGAGAATTAAATTTCCCATAAGTGGAAGGACATGATGCATAGGTAAGAGAGCTAAAACTCGGTCTTTTTCTCTATACAAACCAACTTTGTCAATATTGTCTATATTAGAAAGTAAATTTTCCATGGAAAGCATAACACCTTTAGGGTCTCCAGTAGTACCAGAAGTATATAAAAGTAAAACGGTAGAATCGCCTACTGGAGCTTCAATATAATCTTTTTTACCAACATAGTTTTTTGGAACCTTTATTTTATCTAAGTTGATGATAGGGATATCTAGTCCAGAAATTTTAAGTGCTTCTATAGAAACTTCTAAATTTTTGTTGCTTGTATACAAATATTTTGGTTTTGCATCGGTTAAAAAATATGCTATTTCAGTGGAATTGCTACCTGCATCCACATTTATAGAGATCCCTTTTTTTTCCCAAATGGAAAAGATAGCATATGCAATCTCAGGTCGATTTTCTAAAAATACCAAAACCTTATCCTCGGGATGATCTAATTCTAACATATCTGAATAATATAAAATTCTTCTAACTAATTCTTTATACGAAATTTCAGTTTCCTTATATATAAGGGCTGGTTTGTCTCTTGAAATAATAAATTTCATGATATTCCTCCTA
>DDQV01000162.1 GCA_002342785.1 Fusobacteriaceae bacterium UBA2433
TATCACATCCTTAATTTTTTTCATAATAAAATAATTATTTTATTACGTTCTTTGTAACATTTTATACCTGATATGTTATTTTTAATTTTAATTACCTATTAAAAGCAAATAAAATAAATAACTTCTATATTAAAAGTATATACTATAATTTTAATATGTCAATGCTAAAACTGTAATTCATTTTTTCACAATGCTCAGAAAATGATTTAAAAGTGCGTTAAAAGTACAGCTTTAAAAGGATTTTTATCGAAAAAATTTTTCTTAAATTATTTTGCTATTTTAAAAAATTTTAAAATAATTTATACTTTGATCCTAGAGTCATATTAGAATAAGATATTTTGCTATTTTTTATGATTTATGCTATAATCTAGTAAAGAATTTAAATAAATAATATAAGGAGGGAGAGAACTTTGAAGTTCTCTCCCTAGTTTGTTACAGAAGAGAGGTGAAAAAATATGATAAACAAAGTTGAAGGAAATATCTTGGATAGGATAGAAAAATTACTTATCCCAGTATTAGATCAAATGAAGTTAGAAATGGTAGATATGGAATATCTTCAAGATGGAGCTTATTGGTTTTTAAGGATATATCTAGAAAAGATCGATGGTGAAATTACTTTAGATGAATGTGCAAAGGTAAGTAATAATATTTCTGAGGATGTCGATAAAATTATTGAAGATAAATTTTTCTTAGAAGTATCTTCACCAGGTTTAGAAAGATCTCTTAAGAAAGAAAAAGATTTTTTAAGATTTGTAGGAGAAAAGATCAAAGTTATATTAAGACATAAAGTTGAAGATTCAAGAAATTGGACTGGGAAGTTAGAAAAATATGAGGACTCTATCATCTACTTGAATGTGGATGGAAAAACTCTCACAATTCCTTTTGAAGAAATTAAAAAAGCCAATATAGTCTTTGAGTTTAAAGATAATAAAGATAATTAGGAGGTCAAAAGTGACAAAAAAAGATTTTAAAATTTTCTTAGAAGCTTTAGATGAGTTAGAAAAAGAAAAAGGAATTGATAAAGAAGATTTAATAGTAACGATAGAACAAGCTATCCTTGCAGCATATAAAAAAAATTATGGAGAATACGATAATTTATCCGTAAGAATAGATGAAAAAAAAGCAAAAATAATTATTTATGTGCCAAAAACAGTAGTTGAAAATGTTCAAGATGATGAATTAGAAATAGAACTTTCTGAAGCTCAAATGATACAAGGAAAGAAGAGAGCAAAGGTTGGAGATATAGTTGAGATCGAAGAAAACTGTGAAGAATTCAAAAGAAATGCTATCCAAAATGGAAAGCAAATTGTTATTCAAAAAGTAAGGGAAGCAGAAAGACAACATCTATATGATAACTTTAAAGAAAATGAACATAAGATGTTAAACGGAATTATTAGAAGAATAGATGAGAGAAGAAACATTCATATTGAATTTGATATGAAAGAAGCTATTTTATCTATACAAGAACAATCACCTGCTGATTTATATAGAGTTGGAGATAGACTAAAGGTCTATGTATCTGAAGTTGAGAAAACAAATAAATATCCTAAAATTATTATCTCTAGAAAAAATGATGACTTTTTAAGAAAACTATTTGAATTAGAAGTTCCTGAGATTGAAGAGGGAATAATAATACTGAAAGCAGTTGTAAGAGAAGCAGGATCAAGAGCAAAAGTAGCGGTACATTCTGATAATTTAGATATAGATACTGTAGGAGCTTGTATTGGTCAAAGAGGACTTAGAATAAAAAATATAGTTACTGAACTTAATGGTGAAAAAATAGATATTATCGAATGGAAAGAAGATAAAAAAGAATTTGTTAAAGCGGCACTTAGTCCTGCTAAAGTAGAATCTGTAGAAATATTAGATGATAATGAAACAGCTAGAGTAATAGTAGAAAAAAGTCAACTATCTCTTGCAATTGGTAAAGCTGGTCAAAATGCAAGATTAGCAGCTAAATTAACAGGTATGAGAGTAGATATTAAAACTCTAGAGGATGTCGTACCAAGTGAAGATAAAATAGTAGAGACAGTTGAGGAAGATAATGAATAATACTCCCACTAGAACTTGTCTTGTCTGTAAAGAAAAAAAAGATAAATCTGAATTTTTTAGAATTGTAGAGATAGATGGTCAATATATATTTGATGAAAAACAAATAATGCAAGCAAGGGGCACATATGTATGTAAAACCCATGAATGCATAAAAAGACTATCTAAAAATAAAAAAATAAATTTATCTAACGAAGATCTATATAAGATGGCTGTAACAGTAAAAAAAGCCCAAAAAAATTACTTAAGTCTATTAGAAACTATGAAACGTTCTGAATTTTTAAGTTTTGGAATTAACATGGTTACAGAAGATATCAAAAAAATACATTTTTTAATAATTGCTGAAGATATCAGTGAAAAAAATGATAAAAGAATTATGAGATTAGCACGAGAGCACAAGATAAAATTCATTCATTACGGATCAAAGATACAACTAGGTAATATCTTTGACAAGCCTGAGGTAAATTTAATAGGTATCAAAAGTAAGAAGGTGGCTCGTGGTATGACAGAATAGATACTAGGAGGTATATATGAAAATAAGAGTACACGAATTGGCAAAAAAATATGATAGATCAAATAAGGAATTTTTAGATACATTACATGATTTAGGACTAGAGGTAAGTTCTCATCTCTCGGGTCTTACAGATAAACAAATAGAATTGATTACAAATCATTTTGAAAATAAAAATAACGATGAAAAAACTGATAAGAAAAAGAAAAAAAAGAAGGGAACTAAAGTAAAAGAAAAGAAGGAAAAAGTTGTAAAACAAAAGAAAGAAAAAAAGAAAAAAGGTAAGAGAAATGAATTTACTATGAACAAAGTAGAAGAGATTGAAAATGAAGTAATTGAAGAAGATGGAGTAAAACTTATAAAAATTAGAGGTGAAATTACTCTAGGCAACTTTGCAGAAAAATTAGGAATAAATGTTTCTGAACTTATAAAAAAATTATTCTTAAAGGGTCAAATGCTAACTATCAACAGTGTTATAGATATGGAATTAGCTGAAGAATTAGCTGACGACTATGATGCTATGGTTGAACAAGAAGAGATTGAAGAGATGGCATTTGGAGATAAATTTAATTTAGAAGTAGAAGATAAAGAAGCTGATCTTATTGAAAGAGCACCTATTATTACTATCATGGGACATGTTGACCATGGAAAAACTTCATTACTAGATGCTATTAGAGAAGCTAACGTAGCAGATGGAGAAGCTGGGGGAATCACTCAAAAAATTGGTGCTTACCAAATAATAAAAAACGGAAAAAAAATATCTTTCGTAGATACTCCAGGACATGAGGCCTTTACAGAAATGAGAGCAAGGGGAGCACAAGTTACTGATATCGCAATCTTAGTAGTAGCAGCAGATGATGGTGTAATGCCACAAACTGTAGAAGCTGTAGCCCATGCAAAATCAGCAAATGTACCTATTATAATTGCAGTAAATAAGATAGATAAAGAGGGAGCAGATCCTTCTAGAGTTAAAAATGAACTTATGGAACATGGCTTAGTACCAGTTGAGTGGGGTGGAGATGTAGAGTTCATCGAAATTTCTGCTAAATTCAGACAAAATCTTGAAGGAATCTTAGATACTATCTTGATAACTGCAGAGATGTTAGAGTTAAAAGGTAATCCAAAGAAAAGAGCAAAAGGTGTCGTGATGGAATCTAGATTAGATCCAAAAGTAGGACCAATTGCAGACGTTTTAGTTCAAGAAGGAACTCTAAAAGTTGGAGATATTATCGTAGCCGGTGAAGCTTATGGTAAAGTAAGAGCACTTATCAATGATAAAGGTGATAAAGTAGAATTTGCTTCATTATCTCAACCAGCTGAAGTTATAGGATTTAATATAGTTCCAGAAGCTGGAGATGTTATGTATGTAGTTCAAAATGAACAACATGCTAGAAGAATTGTATCAGAAGTAGAAAAAGATAGAAAATTAAATAACCAAAATAATAAAAAACAAATCTCTTTAGAAGTTTTATCTCAACATATGGATGAAATTAACTTAAAAGAATTAAATCTTATTATAAGAGCTGATTCAAAAGGTTCTGTACAAGCTTTAAAAGAATCATTAAATAAATTATCTACATCAGAAGTAGCAGTAAATATTATCCAAGCAACATCTGGAGCAATCTCTGAAAGTGATATTAGATTGGCAGAAGCATCAAATGCAATAATTCTTGGATTTAATGTAAGACCAACTACTAAAGCTATGAGAGATGCAGATAAAGCAGGAGTAGAAATCAGAACTTCTAGCATCATCTACCAAATTGTAGAAGATATAGAACAAGCTTTATCTGGAATGTTAGATCCTGAATATAAAGAAGTTTATTTAGGAAGAATAGAGATTAAAAAAGTGTTTAAAGTTTCTAAAATTGGAAATATAGCTGGTTGTTATGTAGAAGATGGAAAAATTTATTCTGACTCAAAAATTAGAATCCTTAGAAATAGTGTAATGGTATACGATGGAGAATTAGCTTCATTAAAAAGATATCAAGATGATGCCAAAGAAGTTATTGTAGGTCAAGAATGTGGACTTAATATCAAAAACTTTAATGATATTAAAGAGGGAGATACTGTAGAAGCATACAGAATCGATGAAATTCAAAGAACATTAAAAGATGTGAAATAACTATGAGAAAACAAAGACTATTAGGTATTGAAAAACAAATGACAAGAATAATATCTACAGCATTATTTATGGAAGTTAAAAACCCAAAAATCCAAGGTATGGTATCAGTTACTAAGATGGTAGTAACTGAAGATCTACGATATGCTGATGCATATTTTAGTGTCTTATCAGTAGGAGATAATAAAGTAGATGAACTTATAGTATTAGAAGGATTAAATGAGATTAAAAAATATTTAAGAAAAAGAGTATCTGAAGAAACTAATCTTAGATACGTTCCAGAAATCAGAGTATTTTTAGATGATACAGTAGCTAGAGCAATAAAAATATCTAACTTAATTGATAAAGTTAACAATTAGGAGGATATAATATGTATTGGAAATATAATACATATGATGAATCCCAGGTGAAAGACAAAGTTGAGAAACATAACCTATCTACAGAAGTAGTGAAACTCCTACTATCAAGGGAAATCGATTCCGATAACGATATTCAAAAATTTTTAAGTGCAAGTGTAAAAGATCTAGAAGATCCATTTAATTTTGAAAGAATGGAAGAGGTAGTAGAAAAGATAATTAGAGTCAAAGATTATAACCACAAGATATTTATCTACGGTGATTATGATGTAGATGGTATAACTGCCTCTGTTTATCTAACTATTGTCTTTAATCTTATTGGAATAGAAACCTCATATTATATCCCAAATCGTATGGATGAAGGATATGGTCTAAATAGACAGGCAATAGATTATGTCAATGAAAGAAATGGAAAAGTAATTATAACAGTAGATACTGGAATTAATTCTATAGAAGATTTTGAGTATGCAAAATCTTTAGGTATCGATATTATAATTACCGATCATCATAAAATAATAAAAGATAAAAAAAATAAACTTTTAGTCATTAATCCTAAATTAAGTAAAAATTATGGATTTAAATATCTATCTGGTGCTGGAGTTGCTTTTAAAGTAGCATGTGCTGTTTATAAAAAATTAGATATTGATTTAAAATATCTATATGAATATTTGGACATAATAATGATAGGAACTATCTCAGATGTAATGCCTTTAACTAGTGAAAATAGAATTATAGTAAAAAATGGTTTGATAGCTTTAAAAAATACTAAGATAAAGGGATTAAAATTACTTCTCAAATATTTAAAATTATCTCCTAATGATATTAGTACTACTGATATTAGTTTTTTTGTATCCCCCCTATTAAATGCTTTAGGAAGGATTGGAAATTCTAGAACAGGTGCAGATTTCTTTTTAGAAGAAGATGATAATGAACTATATTCTATTATTGAAGATATGAAAAAATCTAACAATAAAAGGCGTCTTTTAGAGAGAAAAATCTTTAATGAAATCAATGATGATGTTGAAAAAATAAAAGATAAAAATAGTTTAAAA
>DDQV01000044.1 GCA_002342785.1 Fusobacteriaceae bacterium UBA2433
TTTGAGAATGTGGTTTGTGGACAATAGTGTCATCAAAAGAAATACAAGCATTAGAATCTTCAACAGATCTAAGAGTTTTTCTAATAGATAGCCAATAGTTTTTTTCACAAAACTGACCTGAACTAAGAAAACGATAAACTGAATCTTTAGAAAATTCAGAATTTGTAATTTTCTGTAAATCTGTAGAATGAGCAGATTTTGTTGAAGCAATTAAAAAGTTAGAATATGTTTCCAAATATTTTTTATTCATAGAAGTTACTCCCTTAAATATTGTTACTAGGAGTATATTTCTTTTTTAGAAAAAAATCTACCGCGAAACATCAGTTTTTTATTTATATCTTTTAAGTAAATCTTCAATATTAATATCTAAATTAAAATCCATATCATAGATTTTAAACTTAAAGAAACCCTTATCATCTGAAGGTATATCATACTTTGGCATAATCTTTTCGTATATATAATCATAAATTATAACAATAATCCCATTACTTTTATTTTCATCTAAAACATTTTTTAACCCTATCACTCTTTTAGGATTTATTCCTAAAACATTTCTTATTAGTCTTAGTTTTTCTTTTTCATCTGAAAGAGTATATAAAACCTTAGATAGTGTTGGAGAAATTTTTATTGCAAAAATAGGTTTTATAGGATCTCTAGGTATAAATTTTATTTTGTTCATCTAACTCACCTACTTTATTTTATAAATGTATAGTCTTCTTTTTCCATCATATCTTTTATCTTCTCAAAATATTCTTTAACTTCTAAAGGAACTTTTTTCTTTACAGAAAAATTAAATCCTTTAGCTGTATATTTTATAGATATTTTTTTTGGCTTTTCAGAAATATTTAAAGTTTTTAGTAGTTCTCTCAACTCATCTCTATTAAAATCTTTATATTCTTTTACAATATCAGATGTAGGTTTTTCAATTTTTAACTTATTGACAACTTTATTTAATAATTCAGCTTTATCTGCTCCTAAAACCTCTATTATTTCCCTTATTTCCATAGGGTAAGTTATAGCATTTTTTATTCTATAGTATGTTTTTTTACTTATATTATAACCAGCAATTATGTCTTCAATAGTTTTATCTTTTCTCGCAGCTTCCTTATTAAATTTATAAGATTGCTCCAACAAAGTTAAATTTTTTCTTTTTAAATTTTCATCTATAGAGATTGTATCTAAAAGACTATATGGAGTATTTTTATCAAAAATCACTACTCTATCTTTAGCTTTAACTTCTTTATTCTCTATATAAAGTTCCCTTATGGCACTTACCCTTCGAAGTCCACTAATAATTCTAAATTTTCCATCTTCCTTTTCTTGGAGGTATACTATATTTAAAAGTCCAATAGCACTAATACTTTCTTTAAGTTCATTTAGTTCAGTGTCATCCATTGAAAGTCTATTTATAAAAGTTGTATCTTCAAAATCGACTTGGTTTAAAAGTTCTTGACGCATATGAACCATTCTTCCATATTGTTTCACTATTTTTTCTTTGGGAAGGTCCGTACTTTCTTTTTTCTGCCCCCTATTAAGTAAAGGATTGTTTCCTAATCTACTCATTATTTTTCCTCCCTTTCTATTATTTCAACACAAAGGCTCTTATAATCTTTTGAACCATTACTTCTAGGAGCATAATCAAAAATACTTATTCCATGGGAAGATGCCTCTGCAACTTTTACATTTCTTCTAATTAAAGTTTTAAACATATTTTCTCCAAAAAATTCTTTCAATTGTCCAATAACTTCTATATGTAATTTAGATCTAGAATCTACCATGGTAGCGAAAACACCACCGATTCTAAGATCATCATTCATCCTATGAGTAACAATATCTATCGTATCCATAAGTTCTACAATTCCTTCTAATGCATAAAATTCTGTTTGAACCGGAATATATACTTCATGAGATGCCATAAGTGCATTAAATGTTAGAGTATCCAAACTAGGTGGACAATCAATAATAACATAATCATATCCATATACATCTTTTAAAATTTCTTTTAGAAGACTTTCTTTTCCAGGAACTCCTCCCAATTCTAAATTAACCTTGGACATTTTTATATTAGTTGGAAGAATATCAGCAAATGAAGTCTCTACAACTACATCATTAAAACTCAACGTGCCTGACCCAAAGGACTTAGCTTTTAAAAGATCATACACTGTATAATCTAAATTTCTTTTATCCAAGCCAAAACCAGAAGTTAGATTTCCTTGGGGATCAAAATCGATAGCTAAAACTTTTTTCCCTAAACTATTTAACCCTGCGGCTATATTTTGAGTAGACGTGGTCTTAGCAACCCCACCTTTTTGATTTAAAATTGAAATTATCTTCATTTACCCTCCTTCCATATATTTTATTTATTCAAATTATTATTTTAATTTTTTATCTAAGAAAAAACCCTTAAATTAAAAGGATTCCCACTTTAAACTACCATTTATATTAGCATATAATTAATCATTTTACAAACTAGTCTTCCATTTTGTGCTATATTTAATTGACATTTTTTTTTAAAAGTAGTATAGTTCTCATGTGCATATGCACAAAATTTGAAAGTTAAAATAAAATACTATTAAACTATATAAAAACAAACTATATAAAAAGGAGATGTTTTGGAAATGGATCCAAAAATGAAAGCAAAAATCAGAGAAGAAGATGCTAGAATAAAAGAGAATATTAAAGGTATTAAGCACAAGATAGTTGTAATGAGTGGGAAAGGAGGGGTTGGAAAATCTACTTTATCTACTAATATAGCTTATGGTCTTTCATTATTAGGGAATAAAGTTGGTCTTTTAGATGCAGATCTACATGGACCTAATATCCCAATTATGTTAGGTGTTGAAGGAACGTCATTACCTTCTTTAAGTGAACCATTACAAATCACTGAAAATTTAAAAATAGTTTCATTAAGTTTCTACTTAAAAGATCCTAATGATCCAATCATTTGGAGAGGTCCAGCAAAAACAGGAGCTATAAAACAACTTTTAGGAGATGTTAATTGGGGAGATATAGACTATCTTGTAGTGGATCTACCTCCTGGAACAGGAGATGAATCTCTTACTGTTGCTCAAACATTAGGAAATGTAGATGGAAGTGTTATAGTTACAACTCCTCAAGATGTAGCTATTTTAGATTCTAAAAAATCTATTAAATTTTCTAAATTAGTAAATATGCCAGTTTTGGGAATAGTAGAAAATATGAGTGGTTTTGTATGCCCTAGTTGTGGTGAAAGAATCGACATTTTCAAAAGTGGTGGTGGAGAAAAAGTATCTAAAGAGATGAATGTAGACTTTTTAGGAAAAATACCTTTAACTTCTGAGATGGTTGAAACTGGAGATGAGGGAAAACCTTATATTTTCTCTAAAAAAACAGGGATTGCATATGAATCTTTAAACGGTGTGATTACTAATATTATAAAAAAAATAGAAGGATAATAAATAAAATAATAGATCTAATAGTTTTTGAAAAAACTGATATAAAATCAGTTTTTTCTTTTAAATCAAAACTTAGATAATCAAAATATTCGGGAGTGATATATTCATGATAAATTTAATTTGGAAAATCATAGAAATTTTAAAGAAAAAACTAATATGGGCAATACCTATATTTATGATTTGTGGCGTTATATATGGCAGTTTATTTAATCCATTACCATTGAAATTACTTATTCTACCTTTGACATTTTTAATGGTTTATCCTATGATGGTAACTTTGAAAATAGAAGAACTAATTTCTAAAGGCGGAGCAAAAGCAAATGTAATAGCTTTAATTTTAAATTTTGGGATAGTTCCATTCATAGCCCTAGGATTGGGAAAATTATTTTTTAATGATCAACCCCTTCTAATAGTTGGTATACTTTTATCAGCATTACTTCCTACAAGTGGAATGACTATATCTTGGACTGGGTTTGCAAAAGGAAATATGCACACTGCAATTAAAATGACAATAATAGGTTTAATTGTAGGTTCTATAGCTACTCCATTCTATATAAAATTTTTAGTTGGAGCTACAGTAAGTGTTCCTTTAATGAGTATATTTAAACAAATAATATTAATCGTATTTCTACCGATGTTTATGGGAAATCTTACTCAACGTATTTTATTATCTAAATATGGCGTTGAAAAATTTAATAAAGAGATTAAGATGAAATTTCCTTCCCTTTCTACACTGGGAGTTTTAGGAATAGTTTTTGTAGCCATGGCCCTTAAAGCAAATACAATAATCTCAAACCCATCAATAATATTAAAAAGTTTTATACCAATATTATTACTTTATACAATAAATTATATAATCAGTACTTACATTGGAAAAATATTTTTAAATAGAGAAGATGCTATAGCTTTGGTATATGGAACTGTTATGAGAAATCTTTCTATTGCGCTAGCTATTGCTATGTCAGTATTTGGTAAAGAGGGAGCAGATATTGCTTTAATAATAGCCCTTTCATATGTTGTTCAAGTAAAATCAGCAGCTTGGTATGTTAAGTTTACTGATAAAATTTTTGGCAAAAAAATAACATTAGATATAAAAATTTAACTGGCATAAAATAAAAATTTAAAAAAATAAAAAAAAATAAAGGGTTTTCATTATAATTACAATATAAATAAAGAGGTGAAAATATTATGAAACAAAAAGAACTACTCTTAAAAATGAATATTCAAAAACTTTTTAAAAAGTATCCATTTGTTATTAAAATTTTTGAAAAATTTGAATTAAAATGCAATTCTTGTCTTTTTTCCAAAAATGTAAGCCTAGAAGATGCTTTGCAAAGTTCAGGCTTACCAGCAACAGAAATTATTGAAGAGATTATAAAAAATATAGGAGATCAACTATGAATAG
>DDQV01000120.1 GCA_002342785.1 Fusobacteriaceae bacterium UBA2433
GGTAATAAAAAAAGTCTTTTTTTTGTTATTTTTTATTTAATTTTTCTAGAAAATTTTGTGTTATATCTATATATTTTTCATCTTTAATCTCTCTAAATATTTCTAAAGCTTTTTCATAAAGTTCTTTAGATTTATTTATATCTTCTGTTAATTTAGCTATCTCACTATATGTCATAGCTTCCCACCACTCTTCATCTTTAATCTTTTTAAATATTTCTAGAGCTTTCTCGCAAAGTTTTTTAGATTCATCTCTATCTTCTATCAACCTCGCTATATCAATATATATCACACCTTTTTCTCGAACTTCACCTATATCCTCAAATATTCCTAGAGCTTTCTCATAGAGTTTTTTAGATTCATCTCTACTCTCAGTTAACCTAGCTATCTCACTATATGTTATAGCTTCCCACCATTTTTCCTCTGCTTCTATAAATATAGCTAGAGCTTCCTTATAAAGTTTGATAGCTCTTTCTTTATCTACAATCAATGCTGCTATATCACTATATGTTACAGCTTCATTTTTTCTTTCTCCAATCTCTTTATATATAACCAAAGCTTTTCTATAGAGTTCCTCAGATTTATCTGTATTTTCAATCAACCTTGCTATCTTTTTATACATAAGAGCTTCATCTTTTTTTACTCCTATCTCTTTAAATATAACCAAGGCTCTTTGATAATAATTTTTAGCTGTTTTCTTATTTGTATTTTCGATCTCTATGGCACTTTTTATAAAATATAAAGCTTCTTTTATCTTACTTTTATTTAGTTTTGGTAGTATATCTATCATCCCATCTTCAGATATAACAATGATTAAACATCTATCTACTAAATTTGGTTTTTCAATATATTTTATTGCCGCATTATATCTAGCTCCCCTAGAAGGATCCCCTAGTTCTTCTTGGGAGATCCCGTCTAATATTACCCCTACTCCATAACATTTAGAATCAAAATCAAAAAGAACTGCTCCATCTATCGATGTGATCTTATCCATACAGTCAAATACATCTATTGGTGCCTCTAGTACAATTGCACTTTGCTTTAATTTTTTTATCTCTTCCTTAGCTTCTTTTTCTGGCATAAATACAAGCATGGTTCCTTTTTTTTCATCCTTTGCAATCTCAACAATTGCCTTTACCTTTCTTATCTGTTCATTTCTTTCATCTTCTTCAAACTTTTTTTCTAATTTTTTTAAAATATTATTAAAGATAGCTTCTAAGTTTGATTTATTATATCTAGATTCATATGATTTAGGGATGGTGTTTTTTATATTTACTATCAACTTAGTTTTTATTCTATATTCAATTATTTGAGTATGAGTTTTTACATCTACGTTTTTTTCAAAGGCTTGACTATATAGTTCATACAACATATAGTGTCTATTCTCTTCAAAATCTACTGCAAAAATTTTTTCTAAATTTATCTTTTCTAAATTACTAAACCAACCTATCCCATATACAAATTCATAATCTCCTATAAGAAAAAAATTTGTAGTCGTCATCTCTAACATCTTTCTAATCTGTCTAGAATTTTTTAAACTTACTTTCTCTTTAAATTTTAGTTTATAATCGATTAAATTTTCTTGAGCAGATACATCACAAAAAACTATCCTTCCAGAGATATTTTTACCCTCATACTTTAAAAGAGATATATCATTTAACCTTTCTAACCACCTTTTACTAAGTTTTATCTCTGGACCTGAAAGATTACTCATTACATTTTCATCTAGATAATTTTTAAATAACTCACTGAGTAACTCGGTGCAACTTTCATTGATCTCTTCAGGACTCCCCTTTGAATATTTTTCATAAAAATCTATATCTATAGCCATATTTGAAGCTATATCCTCTATAATATAGTTTAAAAATGGATATTTTATATCGTTGAACTTACCCTCGATACCATTAAAGTTAATTAAATTAATTTCAAATCTATCTTTACCTACAGTTATAATTTTTAAAGTTTGAGAATCTCCTGTAGTCTGAATCTCTTTTTTTTCTTTCTTTTCTTTTCTAACACTAATTCCGCCACTTTCATCTAATATATTGAATATATAACTATATATTTTTTCTAATTTTTTTTCCATCATTCCCCCGAGTATTATATCTCACCCTCATAGATCATACGATTATAAGAGTGTTTAAATCCTAGTCTCTCATATAATTTTTTTGCCCCTTTATTGTCTAAGTCTACATGTAATGATAGATTTCCATCTGTTAGATCGATAGCTCGCTGGATAAGTTCTGTTCCTACACCCCTACCCTTACTAGACTTATTTGTTCCAACATATGCCAAATGATATTTAGGTATAAAATCTTTAAATCCTAAGTTGGCAATTATACAAACGCCTTCATATACACCATCACGGGAAGCTAACAATATAAATCCTTTATCGATAGCATTCATTATGGCATCTTCTGTCTCTTCTACAGAATCTGAATATTCTACTAATAATTCCCTTGTTAATTTAACCAATTTATCCTTTGAAATATCATCATAGTCATTTAAATTTTCAATATTTATAACACTTCTACCCTCATTTAATATAATAACATGTCTTCCACTTTCTATTTTTTGATATTTAACTGCCTTATAAAAAGCTGCAAAGGAATAAGCTTCTTGTTCACTTACCCTTATCTGTTCTTTTTGTTTTAAAATTTTTATACTTTCCTTCAATAATTTTTCATCGATAGAGATAACTTCCCCATTTGTTTCATTGATATCTAAAAAAGTTTGCTCTAATAATTCTTTATCTAATAATATAGGAGTTCTAGATAACTCCTCCTCTTTAAATTCTTCAAAAATATTTTCTCTGATCTCCTTATTTTTTTGAAAATATTTAAATACATCATTTCCCTCTCTCCAAGTTCCACATATGATATTTGAAAACTTTTCAATATCACCATTCATCCATCTTTTTAATAGATAGTTATGTATACTAGTCAATGTATATCCATAACTTAACTGTGTATATATATTATCTACTTTATAATCTAACTTTTTAAAAATTTCATCTGTTAAGTTTTCTAAGATCATTTGACTTATATGAGTATTGGTATAACCTTCTGCTGCTAAATAATAATTTTTTTCATCTGCAATTTTTTCAATTTCATCTAATTTTGAACTGTACTTTCGAGTTCTCAGATCTAATATCCCCTTATTTTTAAATTTAGACATCTTCCATCTTTCTTTTTTAAATAAAGGAATGACAATATCTAAATCTTCTAGGGTTGCGTAATATAATACAGAATTAATATAACTAGGCGAACCATTTATAACAATTCCTTTACACTTATGTGCAACAGCATCTTTTATTAAAACCTCTGCTATCCTGTCATTTTTATGACCAGCAGGATTTCCTCCTTCTAATTTTAGATAGATCTCTCCTACACCAAATAATTTTTCTAGTTTATGTGCCCTAAGTAAAGATGTTCTTCCACTTTTTAACATAATATCCCCCCCTTTGATTCCACTTAATAATACGAATTAAATAACCTAAATCCTCTAATATTTTAAATTATTTTAAAATATTAGATATCCCTATTCGAGTATCTTTTTTTAATCTTTAATAGAATTTATTTCTATATTTTGATTTTTTAAATTAATGTAGTTAAAATGAGGTTTAATTTTCAATTCACAAAATTTCAAACAAAGTTTTGTTCTTACATCAGCTTTAAAATCCCATCCATTGGCAGGAGAATCTGCCAAGGCTGACACCCAACATTTAATTCCTTTTTCCCCCATCTCCATTATCCAAAAATAAGCAGAATGTTCACCTTTTTTCTTAAATTCAGAATCATTTGCAATGTCAATAGCTATTTTTTTTATCATATTTAGATCTTCACTGTATGAAACCCAAAATTCTACAGTTGCCCATTGAGTAGATTCAATCAACGTATAGTTTATAAATTTTTCTCTGAGCATCTCGCTATTTGGAACTACATATCTTTTTGAATCCCATACCTTTAATACTGAATGGGTCATTGTTATATCTTCCACCATTCCATACATCTTTCCAATAGTAACAGTATCTCCAATATTAAATTGTTTTGAAAATGTAATAACAACTCCAGAGATAACATTTTCAATTAATTGTTTAGATGCCACACCTAAAAGAAGTGTAGATGCGGAAATTAACAAGGAGACAGTAGTCTTAGAACCCCTTGTAAAAGATGGAAATGAAAATAAAAAGATAAATAGTAAAACCCATAGTATAAGACTTAATCTTTTTATTATTGTAAATCTTACTCCAACATTTTTTATAGCTTTTAATTTGGTTTTTTTTAAAACTTCCCTAAGCTTTGAGATCTTAGGACGAATCGAACCAATATTTTTTTTATTTTCTAAATTAGTGACCCTTTGGTCCTCAACTTTATTTAACCAAAAATTAAAGATAGGTGTCAATAATAAAAAAACTATCCCTAAAGTTATATAATAACTCACAAATTCCTCCCTAATATTTTTTTTAAATAAAAAACACCTTAAGTCTTTTTCGAGAGTTAAAATGTCAAAATTCAAATAATATTCTAATATATATATGATACCCATAAAAGTTTTTTTTTGTCAAATCAAATATTAAAATGACTTTCCCTAAAAATCTACCGGTTGATTTAGTCAAAAAGACATGTTATAATGAAGAGAAAAATACAATGTGAAGTAGATAAAATGATTACTTAATTGGTGAGATTTATGATGTTTTTTATAGTATAAATACGAGCTAGTTGGATAAAAGGAAAGTTTTAATTGAAAAATATTTGTAGAACTGGGGTTTACTTAGGGTCTTATTTAAGGCAATAAGTTATGCTATTTATGTGGCATATTGTGAGTCTATTTTGACGAAACTTAAACACTCTAACTCTACCATTGATGATGGTGAAGTTAGAGTGTTTTTTATTATCTACATTATTTATTTTAGGAGGAGTGCAGTGGAAAAAAAAGCAAAAAAAGCAAGATCAAGGATAAAAAAACCAAAATTTGAAACTAATAAGTTAAATGGAAAAACAAAATTATTACATTCTAGAAATATTAATAAGTGGGGATTTGATTTTCATCCAGAGGTATCTATTATCTCTGCATTATTAGTTTTATTTTTCATAGGATTTACTTTAAAGGATCCCGCAACTATGAATAAAACTCTAAGTAGTGTTAGAGATAGCATAACAGATAATTGGAATTGGTTTTTTATAATGAGTGCAAATATATTTTTAATATTTCCTGTCTATCTTATGTTTAGTAAACTAGGAGAGGTTAGACTAGGAGGCCCTAAAGCAAAAGCAGAGTATACTAACTTTGCATGGTATTCTATGCTTATAAGTGCTGGAATGGGGATCGGTCTTATGTTTTGGAGTGTTGGAGAACCTCTTTATCATGCTACAACTAAGATGCCTATCACCGATGGAAATTCTGTTGGAGAAGCTTTGGGAATAACTTTTTATCATTGGGGATTTCATCCTTGGGGAATCTATTCCCTTGTAGGTTTATCTCTAGCATTTTTCGCATATAATAGAGGCCTTCCCCTCTCTTTAAGATCTGTTTTTTATCCAATATTTAAAGATAAAGTATTTGGTTGGGTAGGAGATATTATCGATATTACAGCAGTAATCTCATGTTTATTTGGATTAGCAACCTCCCTTGGATTTGGATCGCAACAAATAAATGCAGGATTAAATTTTTTATTTGGAATTCCTCAATCACCAAAGATACAAGTTTTTATAATAATTATAATAACACTTATCGCAACTATATCTGTTGTTTCTGGAATAGGTAAAGGTGTAAGGATCCTTTCAGAATTAAATATGAAAGTTGCAGCTGTTTTTCTTATTATGATCTTAGTATTAGGACCAACTCTTTATATTGTAAGATCTTTTAATAATGGAGTAGGATTTTACCTTAACAACTTAATTTCAATAAGTTTCTTTACTGAAAATGGAAATAAATGGCAAGGTTCATGGACTGTGTTCTATTGGGCATGGTGGATCTCATGGTCTCCATTTGTTGGAATGTTCATCGCTAGAATTTCTAAGGGAAGAACTGTTAGAGAGTTTATATTAGCTATCCTTATAGTTCCAACAATTCTAAGTTTTATTTGGGTTTCTACATTTGGTGGAACAGCTTTATTTCAAAATAGTATCGACGGAGGCGCTCTTTTAAATTCAGTCAACGAAAATATTGCTACATCATTATTTGCGATGATACAAAATCTAGAGATATCTTCCCTTATGAAGACTATACTTTCAGTAATGGGAACATTTTTAGTAATATCATTCTTTGTTACCTCTTCAGATTCAGGTTCCCTTGTAGTTGATAATCTAACTTCTGGTGGAAAGATCGATTCTCCAGTTCCACAAAGAATATTTTGGGCAGTAATGGAAGGAACAATAGCAGCGGCACTTTTAATTGCTGGTGGAAATGAAGCTCTAAATGCTCTTCAAACAGGAGTAATAATTTCTGGTTTACCATTTACAATAATGCTTCTTACTATGACTTATAGTTTACACATGGGTCTTCGAAATGACTTTAAAAAACTTAAACAATATAGGGAAGATAAGTTATTAAATAAAATTTTTAATGAAAAGATAAGCAGTGAATTTGAAAAAAGTGAATAAAAAATAAAAAAAAGATAATTTCTGTATATTATAGAAATTATCTTTTTTAAAATTTTCTTTAATATTTTAAACAAATTTTCTTCTAATTATGATAAAATTATTTGAATTAAATCTATATCGTTTTTTTTTAAGGAGAACCAATGTCAGAAAATTTAAAAGTATCAACTATAACTGGAATTTCTATCTTTACAGCTTTATGGGTTGGATCTTTCCTTCATATAAATTCTTTATTTTATGCTGCTATTGCTGCTGCTGTAATCTCACAATCTTGTCATAAAATGGTTATAAAATTAGGATTAAAAAGACTTTATGGAACAATCATAGGAGCCCTTATGGGTTTATTTTTCTATCATTTTCTTCCCCACGAATATTATATGTATTCCTTTGGAGTCTTTCTTTTAGTCTATATCTGTTCAACAATTTTAAATGCCCCTGCTAATATGGCATCTATCGTTTTTCTTGCAATCTCTACAAATTTAATTGGAATATCTAGTTCTTTTTATACATTCCACAGAATAGTAGATACTAGTGTTGGAATTATCTCAGCTATTGTTGTAACAGTTTCATTTAATTTTTTAGAAGGTAAGATTATAAAAATAAAAAATAAATAAAATCAAGGTTCTTTCGAGAACCTTTTTATTTTAAAATCATTCTAGCTATATTTGATTAAATAAAAATCTCTTGCAATAATGAAAATAAAAATGGATGAGAGTTATCTTTAATTAGATCCCTCTCATCCATTTATTTTATAATACTAATATTAACTTTAATAAAAACCTTTGAAAATTATAAAGTTAAGTCTATAGATAATTTTTACTACTTACCGCATATTACTTCAATTTCAACCTTTGCATCCATAGGTAAAGCTGCTACTTGGAAACAAGATCGAGCTGGATATGGATCAGAGAAATATTTATTATATACCTCATTCATCTCTGCAAACTCTTTAATATCAGATAAAAATACCGTTGTTTTAATGATATCAGACATAGATCTACCCTTTACTTCAAGAATTGCTTTAACATTCTCGAGACTTTGTTTTGTTTGATCGGAAATATTATTTGTTTCTATCTTTCCACTCTTAGGATTGATAGGAAGTTCACCAGAAGTTATAATAAGAGTTTCAACTTCGATAGCTTGAGAATATGGTCCAATTGCCTTTGGTGCATTTTCTGTATTAATTTTATTAATCATTTTAACCTCCTATAACTACACTATTTTTTATCCAATCCTTCTTATTAACAAATCTTGATATAACCATTGCTAATCCAGTGTCACCTGTAACATTAACTGCAGTTGCAGGAGCATCTGTAATAGTTCCAATCAAAATCATAATTGGTATAGCAACTGTCGGGAATCCAAAAGCTGAGACGATAAAATATTTCTAGGAGTCGCATAGTCGATTCCAAATACAGAACAAAGAAATCCAATTTTTAAAATTTGAATAATACATGCTCCGTCCTTATGTAAGTTAGCACCTAAAGGTATTACTAAATCTGCAACTTCATCTGGAATACCAAGAGTTTTAGCATGTAAAATATTTACCGGTAAACTAGCGGCTGATGAACAAGTTCCAAGTGCTGTTAGAGTTGCTGGTAATGATGTAACCCACCATTTTTTTACTCCTTCTGTTCCTGCACCTATATATGCCATCACAGTTTGTGACACTATATAATAGAGAACAATAACAAATAAATATATTATAATTGCACGTGAAAGGGGTCCTATTACTTCTTTACCATATTGTCCTATTAAGATAGCAAAGTAACAACCTAATCCCAATGGAGCTAGTTTCATAACTAGACTAATTAAGTTAATAATAATTTCTGTCATACTTTCCATTAATTTCAAAATTGGTTCTCCTGCCTTACCACTCTTAATTATGGCAAATGAAAACATAATAGTGAATACAATTAATGCCATCAAATTACTCTTTGAAAATAGAAGTGGAAAATCATTAACTGTAAACATCCCAAGTAAGTTCATATTGCTATTTAAATTATCGACTTCCTGAGTCATATTAAGAACTGCTCCTTTTACAGGATCAAATACAACTACAGCCACAACCATAAATAAGCATGAAATTATACCTGTGATAATAGTTCCACCCATAAAGAGTGACATTATTTTTCTTAACTTTGCAATATCCTTCATTTTTGCAATTGCTGATGTTAGTGAAACAAAAATTAAAGGAACCACACAACAATAAAGTAAATTTAGAAAAACATTTGCAACCGGTTGTAGAACTGAAGAACCCTCTCCCCAGAAAAATCCAATTGTTCCACCTATTAACATTGCTCCTAACATTAAGAATGAAGATTTATAGGTATTCCATAAATCTCTTATAATTTTCATATTTTAATCTCCTTTTTTTATATTTGTATTATTTTTAATTATTTAGTTATCTTTAAAAGATTTTCTTTAATATTTTCCATAGCTTTTTTTACAATATTTGGGTGAGTACCCATATTTAGACGTATAAATCCCTTCCAACTAGCACCGAACCATTCTCCATAATCGACTGCTAAATTACAATGATTTTGAGTAAATTCCTTGATTTGATCTAGTGATACATGATTTCTTAGATCAATGAAAACTAAATAAGTACCTTCCAATGGAGAAATGTATACCTTTGGAAATTCTTTTAATCCTTCTACAAGTAATTGATAGTTAGAATAGATAACCTTCTTGATATCGTTATACCATTCTTCACCACCTTCTAAAGCAGCTTCTACAGCAGTAATTCCAAATAAATTTACCTCAACTTGATTATATATTTTTGTGAACTCATCCCATGTATTTCGAAGTTCTTCATTTTCAATAACAATTGTTGATGTAAGACAAGTTGCAAGATTAAAAGTCTTAGAAGAAGCAAAAGCTGTAATCAAATTATTTGTATATTTACCATTGGCAACAGTTGCTGCTGGAATATGTTTATGTCCTTCAAATACCAAATCCTGATGTATTTCATCAGATATAACTAGTACATTATGACGCTGACAAATTTCAAGCATTTTTTCTAACTCTTCTTCCTTCCACACACGTCCAGCTGGATTATGTGGAGAACACATAATATACATTTTTACGTTATTATCAATAATTTTTTTCTCAAAGGCATCGAAATCTATAGTAAAAATTCCCTTATCATATTCCATATCATATGTTACTAGAGTTCTGTTATTATCTGTAACACAGTTGTGGAAAGGATAATAAACTGGAGTCATAATAATTACAGAATCATCCTTTTGAGTATACATATTCACCATCCAATATAATGCTGATACAACACCAGGTGTTACACGAATCCAATCTTTATCAAGATGATATCCATGATGTTTTTCTTCCCAATTAATAACTGCTTGATAGTAAGAATCTGGAATGAAAGAATAACCATAGACACCATGCTTAACTCTTTTTTCCAAAGCATTTCTTACACATTCTGGAGTTTTAAATTCCATATCTGCTACCCACATAGAAATCAAATCTGGATTACCATACCGTGTATCTAGTGCGTCCCACTTAAGGCTATCTGTTCCTGTACGTTCTACATAATAATTATCACAAAATTCTTTTACGTTCATATATTCCTCCTCTGATTTTAATTTTGTTTAGGAGCTAAACTAAATTGATAATAGAATATTACAATAATATTATTCTGTTGTCAACTAAAATTGTTTAACTATTAAACTTTTTTGATGAAATATGGTCGTTTTCAGTTAAAATATAGTCATTTAATTTGATATATAAACATTTTTAAAGTGTTTATTTTAGTTAAATAGATTATGTAGTTATTTGATTTTTTTAATTAAAAAAGATTTATAGTAAAGGTAATAAACAAAAAGTAAAAAAAATATTAAAAAGATAATTATTAAAAGGTAAAAATATTGAGAATTAAACTAAAAAAAAGATAAAAACCTACCTCAGGAAAATATTTAATAAATATAGATACAACTGCTTAATTTTAAAATGAGAGAAATAAAATTAAAATTTATTATTTTTGTTTTATTTGTAATATTTATTTTAATTATTTATTCCTATTACTTTTTATTTATGTTAAAATAACATTGAGATAGTTTAATCTGACACGTAGAGTGTCATCTCAAAAAAATATTATAAAAGGACTGAAAAGAATGAACTTAGATAAAAAAAATGACGTTGGTATCATAGATGATACTTTTCATATGCTAAATGAACGCCACAATAATATATATCAATTTGTCATTCAATACAATGAATATATACTTTCTACTCATGATTACGGTGAGGGAATTCCTTTGACTATGATTGAGTCTCATACGCTGACACATATAGAAGATCATCCCGGTATTACAATTTCAGAACTAGCTATTTATTGGAATAAGACAAAAAGTGCTCTTTCTCAAACAGTAAGTCGATTAGTAAAATGGAATCTTGTTGTTAAAAAAAAACAAAATGATAATTTAAAAAATCTTCATTTGTACACCACAGATATAGGAACAAAGATAAGTAGAGCACATAAATTATATGATACTATAGATATAATTAAAACTATGGATGAGCTAGGAAAAGAATGTTCTGCAGAAGATATTAATAGTTTCTATAAGGTTATCTCTGTTTATAATAAAATTATAAAAAAAGATTTTATTATAAACAAAAAAAAATAAAGATTCTTTATAGATTAAATAAGATCAAACTTAAAAAGGACACTACTATTAGTGTCCTTTTTTTTGAGAATATTTAGAAAAATCTTAGAAAATATAATTATTAGATATATCAATCACTTTAAATAATCTTTTATTTAATTTTTATAATTTTTTCAGCTAAATCTACTAAATTTGTTTCATATATATCTGGTTTTAAATAATATGGATTGAATATCTCTTTTTTACGTTTTATATATGCTGTTATAAGACCTACTTTTTTTGCTCCAAATAGATCCCAGTCATGGGAAGCAACCATAACAACATTATCTATAGATGCCTTTTCTTTATCAATTACATATTCATAGATATCATTAAATGGTTTATATTTTTTTACAGAATCTACAGAATAGTAAGTGTCGAATAGATCGATGATTCCTGCATTTGTAAGTTGTTCCTCAATCATTTCAAGTGATGAATTTGATACGGCAATCACTCTGATATTATTTTTTTTCAAAACTCTTAGAGCTATTGGAACATCATCATATACAGGTAATTTTCTAAAAGCACTTAGTATTTCAATTTTAATTTTTTCTGTTAACTCCTTACCATTCTCATAAAATAAACTTTCTAATACAACTTCTGCTAATTCACCAAAATTTTTATACTCATCCATTATTCCTACCACTGTAGATGTATGTAGTAACTTGGTAAACCAATATTTCAATATATACTTATCATCAAAATGTTTATCAAAATTTTCTTTGAGTAAACTTAAGTTCAACATTGTCTCATTCATATCAAATAATACAGTCTTTATCATTTATCTCTCCTTTTTTTTACTTTACAATATTTTCAACTGATCTAATTCTATCTATACAATTTCATTACTCAACTCAGATATTACCTTATCAACACCTTCTATCTCTTAACTTAAATTTTTCATAAAACAACCATATTTTAATTATTTTTCATACTTTTATTGTATGACCGGTCGTCTTTAAAGTCAAGAAATAATTTCTATCAATATTTTTTTTCAAACTAAATATTAATAACTATATATATCTAATATAAGATAAACTAAAGGTTAGATCTAATAGATAAACTTTAAAGTAAAATAATTTAGAGGTAATATCATTTTATGAAGTATATTATTTATATGGAAAATTTAGTAGATAATTTAATGTGTTTTTATAGCATTAACTAAAGATTTTTCTATTTTTAATTTTTGTAGAAAATAAATTAAGGAGGCGGGCTCATTAAATATATAATTTTGATTTTAATTTTATTACATATAAATATCTTATCTGCTGTATATAGCATAGCAGGTTCCGATTCTATAGAAAATATGAAATTTTTAATAAAAGAAACAAAAATTACAACCTTTCAGATAGATGTTCCATGGAGAGATTATCACCTTAATTCAATTTCTTCTGGAGATAAAATGGAAAATACCTTCGCTTCTTTAGATCCTCTCAAAAAAACTCTAGATAATATTAGAAAATCTGGTGGAAAAGTAATTATTCAACTATCTGTGCATTATATTCCAGAATGGTTTCTAAAAGATCATAAAGATAAACTTCTTAGAAATTATCGAGGAAGTTTTGAGATCCAATCAGAAGATTTTGAAGAACATTATATTCCTTCTCCCTATTCTGATCTTGTTAAATATCAAATAATCGGAGCATGGTATGATTATATGGGTAGATTTTTTAAAGAAAATTATAGTGATATTATTGAATATATAAACCCAGGTATTTTAGAAGAAGGGCAGATGTCATATCCTTGGTCTGGGTATGATGGAGATGAATTGGTCTTTTGGTCTTTTGATAGCTATGCTCTTGAAGGATATCGGTCTTATTTAGAAAGAATATTTTCTCTAAATAAAGATGATAAAGGAAGAACTCTTAAAAAATTAAAACGAATAAATAAAAAATATGGAACCTTTTTTTTAACTTGGAATGAAGTCAGACCTCCTCAAACCTTTGAAGAAGTTAGATATTATAAAATAGATAAAAAAGGTAATTCACCTTACTTTATAGAGTTTTTAGAATTTTATGCAGAAGGTCCCCTTTCCTTAGCTAAACTATATAGTGAGATCTTACAACAATATTTTCCCAAGGAAAAATTAATAATTAAAATTCCCCACTGGCATAGAAGTTTAAAAAATAAAAGAACATTTACTGAGGGACGTTTTACTAATTATTATATAGAAAATTTAAAAGATTACTATAAAAATATTATATTTCTCCCTGTTCAAGATCCCGATGATCTAGTTAAATATATTAACTATGCTAAAAATAATAATTATAAAGTTTTTTTAGAACCCACTATAAAAGTAGGAGACTGGAAAGAAGTAGATGATATAATTCGAAAAGTTGATATTGATGGGATAAACATTGTAAATTTAAGTGATCTTTTAGGTGACAACGGTAAAAAATATAGAAAAGCTTATAAAAAATGGATTTTATTTTTAGATAATAATAGTGATAAAAAATAATATATTATTTTTTAAACCTAGAAAAATCAATAAAAAAATATGGTATACTAAGATTAAAAAAATAAGGAATTTAATTTTAAAAAATTTACTAAGGAGGTAGTATGAAGATAAAAATTTCAAAAGATTTAAAAGAACTTATTCCAGGCTATCTTCACAACAGAGATAGAGATATTCTTTTTTTAAGAAATTATTTTTTTCAAAAAAGATATAGTGAGGCAAAAAATCTAATACATGCTTTAAAGGGAGTCCTTGGAAGTTATGGCTTTAACGAAGGATATGATATTAGTGTTCAAATAGAAAAAGAATTATTAGATAAAAAATATTCTTTAGCTGCTGATAAGTTGAAAGCTTTAGATAAGCATATGAAAGATATTGAAATAGAATATATAGACGAGGAGTTTTAATTATGAGTGGAAAAGTATTATTTATTGACGATCAAATGGATTTTTTAGATCTACTTAAAGTTAGATTAAAAAATGAAGAATATGAAAAATTTTTTTTATCAGATCCTAGTAAAGCTTCTGATCTTATTGAAAAGGAAAAAATTGATGTAGTTATTAGTGATATGAATATGCCTAAAAATGGTATTGAATTATTCAAAGAACTAAGAAGAGATCATCCTCAAGTTGTTAGGATAGCTTTATCGGGATCTCTCAATACAAGTACCCTTCTTATGGCTATAAATGAGGGAGATGTATATAGATATATCCCAAAACCATGGAAGGTTAATAAAGAGGGAAAAGAAATAATAAAAAACGCTATAGATTATGCTCACTTTCTTAAATCTGAAAATAACAGAGTTATTACTATAGAAAAACTCGAAGAAATATTAACTAATATAGGTGTTCAATATGAGATCAGAGAAAAAATAATGATCTCTTTGAAGGATTTGACCTTAATACAAAATATTTATTAAAAATAAAATAATAATAAGGGAGAGCAGATATGAAAAAAAGATATATTGCGGCTATGTTCCTTTTGAGTAGTATAACTCTTATAGGAGCGACTCAAATTTTTAATGGTGAGCATTTTTCAGGAATAGAATATCAACATAGTCGCCTTAAAGATACAGATAATGATGTAGATAATATAAATGCTTATACACTTACTTTAGGAAAAGGATATTATAGCTTTATAAACTATCCTATAAATTTTGAAGGAACTTTAAAATATGATGTTAAAGGGGAAAATCATAGTATATCAGACAATATCTCTTATTCAAGTTTTGGAGGAAGATTTCAATATAACGGCTGGGGAAATAAAGGTTTTATCTTAGGAATAAAAGGATCTCTCGACTATGATAATTTCTATGAGAAATATGATAACTATTTCAGTAGATATATTATAGAGGAAGATTATCCTAGAAAATCTGGGAAACATAAAGATGAAGAAGATATTGGTGTAAAATTTTATGGAGATGCCTTTAAGAAATTAGGCCATGGTTTTACTGTTGGATTTTGGAATGAAATAGTTGTAGGTAAGGAAGAAACTTCAGATTCTATACCCATTGTATTAAATAAAGGATTTAAAATAGCAAATGGAGACAACTATGCCAATGAATCGGTCTCTATTACTATAACTCCAAAGATTATCTATGAAAACTTTCTTACAGAGGGCATCAGGTTTGTATTTGAAGGATATATGGAAAACAGAAAATATTATAATCAAACTTTTGATGTAGATGGAGAAGAAAAAGACCTTTACTATAAATATGTTGTCACACCACAACTTTCTATTAAGGGAAATATCGGAAACAATATAAATTATGACAGCTATATAGCTTTTGAAAACGAAGGTTTTCAATACCTCGATTATTGGCAACATACATTTAAAGTTACTCCAAAAATAGAATATAAAAAAGAAAAATTAGAGATGGGAATAGCAGGTGGGGGCTATGACTATGAAGATGAAATTGGTATTGTCTTTGATAATAAAGAATTATTTGCTTATAAAAAATCAGATTCTTATTCAGCACTTATATTTTCTCCTAAGTTATATATTAAATATAATATATGGAAAAATTTTTCTTTAGGTCACGAAACAACATTTAGACATGGTGAATGGAAATCAGGTGATCAAGATGGATATCTAGACGAAACGTCTTATATATTTTATTGGAAATATCAAAAAAAAATATATGAAGATATAGAATTTATTTTAAAAAATTCATATGAACTGTATAGAAGTAGTTCTAATATTCCTTCAGAAAATATATTACCTGAGGAAGATATAGTAAGACTTACAGTGGGAGTGAAGGCATATTTTTAAGGATGGTATAATATGAATCTATTAAATAAACTTAATAAAGTAAAGATATTAAATAGACTAAAAAAAGTAAAAAAATCTAAAGAAAATATTGAAGTAAAAGAAAAAGATTATAAAAAAAATCTAAAAGCACTTAAGAAAAAACTTATTATAAGGTTATTAACTGGTATTTTAGGTACGACTGTTATACTTCTTTTTCTTTTTATAATTTTATCTATAAGATCAATAAACTCTATCTTAGAGATAAATTTTTTAGAGAATCTTGAAAGATCAAGAGATCAAAGGAAAAGCGCTATAGAAAAATATTACTCTACTCTTAATCAAGAGATGCAAAGAGATATACAAAAAAGAACTTCTATTGACATAGAGAATCAAAATTATCAAGATCTTGGAGTTGAAGAGGTTGCTCTTTTTAATTCAGAGTATCAAGTGATATATCAATCTTCTAGTAGAGATCTTCTTCCTATAAAGAAAGAGATCAAATCTCTAAGATTTAATAACCCATTTTATATACAAAAGATAACTATAGATAACGATAAATCATATCAGAATCTTTACTATAAAATTTTTAAACAAGATGGAAAAGGATATATCTTATACTATAAAATAAATAATAAAGTTTTAAATAAGATCCTTTCAGAGTCTAATTTTAAAGCCGATATTTTAAACGATGAATTTTATGTTGTTGCTTCTAATAGAAGCTTAGATGCAACAGAATATACAGTAAATGATATAAGTAAGAAGATGCTCGATGGAAGAGTTGGCACCGATCTTTTTAAGGATAGTTTCTATTCCTATACCTATATTGATTTAGATGAAAATTCAATTTATCTCAATGTATATGAAAATATAGATATTTATAGAGAACCCCTTATAAGGTATAAAACTAAAATTTATCTTTTATGGTTTATCTCTATCTTAATAACTCTTAGCGTTGTTTTATTTATAAAACTCTCAGTTGAAAGTTATAGCCAAGGAATATCTAGAATGAGTATAGAAAAGGAAGAGGAAAAGAAATATAAGTTTTTAAAAACAGAACTTATTAATATTTTTGATGAATTAGATGATGTAGAAGATTCCCTTGACAAACTTCATTCATTTACAAAAGATCTAGACACAATAAAAAGAAGGATAATAAATCAAAATAGTTATTTATTAAATAAGATAAAAGATGATGAAGAATTATTAAAAAGAATTGATTTAGATGAAGAGTTAAAAGAAAAAGTTAAAAAAAAGTTTTAACATAAGGATGGTAATTAGATGGAAAGTTATATTAAAAAGATAAATAAATTTATATGTATATTTAGATATGATTTATTCTCTGGTATCTTTATGCTTTCCTTTATTCTATGGATATTTGAACCATTATTTTCAAATGGTCATGTTGTATTTAGTGATATGGCATTCGGTTATTATTCAGATAGATATATGAATGAAATATTTGGTCTTTGGAATGAACGTTGGTCTACTTCGACACTCCTTAATATCCCAAGGCTTATATATATCCTTCCTCTTTGGCTTCTCTCTCTTTTATTTGGAGGAAGTGGTCCTATTCTTATAAAAGGATTTATACTTTTTTTAATCTGTACATCTGCTGGGAGTATGTATCTTTTTAGTAAAAGAGTGATTAGTCTTTATTTTGGTAAGGAGTTTGATTTCTATAAAGTTTTTGCTCTTGTTACAGGAGCTTTATACTATGCCTTAAATCCTTGGGTAATCTTTAGGATACAACATATATATCTATTATGTGGATATAGTTTATTTCCATTACTATTAAGACTTTTTTTCGATATATTTGATCCTAAATTTCAAGAACAAGTGATAGAAGATTATGATCTCTCACGAATTAATCCCTATGAAAAAAATATAAAAAATATTGTTATCTTTACTTTTTTATATAGTGTTAGTGCAGGAGCTATCCATTATTTTTTTTATGGAGCTATCTATTTTTTTGTTATAGGCTGCCTTATCCTTACAAAAAATATATTTATCCTTATCCCCGATCTAAGTCGGGTTGCAGGTTTTATAAAAAATATGTTTTTAAAGATCGGTATACTTATAACATTTTTTATATTTACATCCTTTTATTGGTTAGGAAACTATGTTCTTAGTATTGTTACAGGATCTCAAGCATCTCAACACAATATAAATACTGTAGATACCATATCACTTTTTAGTAAAAATAGTTCTATAACTAATATCTTATATCTAGATAGTTATTGGTGGCCTATGTTTGACACCACAAAACTACCAATTAGTTTTTATATATGTGGTGGAGTTCTTTTATTTTTTATATTTCATGCAATGATATTTAGATCTTATAAATATCATATAATACTTTTTTTTACTGTGTTATCCCTTATATTTATCCTTGCTTCTACAGGAACCAAACTAGAATTTTTTGCACCTTACTTTGTTTTATTTGTTACAAAAACCCCTGTGATAGGCTCGATGTTTCGTGATCCAAATAAACTAGTAGGCTTACTTGCTATAGGGTTCTCCTTACTTTTAACCTTTGGAGTAGAACAAATTCTTAGTTATTTTAATGATTCCTATAAGAGTTCTATAATAAAAACTATAATTATAATTACAACAATAACTTCTCTTTGGTATTATATAATCCCCTTTAAACAAGAGTTTATAGATGGATTTTATTCACCAGTTAAAATTCCCCAAGATATGAAAGATGTACAAGATAACTTTTATGATGGAGGAGATTTTAGTAGAGTTCTTTATCTTCCTATTGCCGATAATATGACACAGCCAAGTACTGGAGTAGCAACTCCTAGATGGAATAAAAATCCTAATTTAGAGGGAAGTGTAAAAGCTACAGGAGATATTCATGTCTATACCAGTAAAAAAAATACAATCTTCCATCATGAAGGAAATATTATGGGAATAACTTATTATCTATCATATTTACAACACCTTATGGATAAAGGTCTTTCTAGAAATATTGGTGATATGATAAAAGCTTTTCCTGTAGATGAAGTAGCATATCACGATGAATATCTTGGACAAAAAGAAAGACAAAAATTTAATCTACAAATTATGAGTGAACAAAAAGAATTAAAGGAACACTATAAAAATAATATATATACATTGTATAAGTTAAAAAATCCTAGAGATTATATGCAGATATATAAAAATAAAATATATACTCCTTATGGATTATCTAAGATGGAAACTTATTTGCATAGTGGTAAACTTGATTTGACTAAGATACCTATAATTTTTATGAATCAACATATAGACGAAAAAATTATCTATGAAGCTAAACCAAAAGATTATATAGAAGCTGAAAACTTCAATGATATTTTACTTGCTTCCCTTCCAGAAAAATACTATAGTTTTCCCTTTGATTCTATAGAAAGTGCCAATGTATTTTTAGACTGGGGTAAGGTTCTTATAAAAAATAATGACTGGATGTGGTTTTTAGACTCTCAAGGAATAGATAATTTTCCCTATGATTTTGACATGGGAAGGGGACTGGCGGCTACTTTTTCTACAAGTAAACTAGATGTTTTACCATATGAATTTAAAACTCTCAATGGTCTAATTGTGGCTGACTTTGATAGTTTTCTTAGAACAAATAAGTTTTTTAAACCAGATAATCCAGAATTATTTTCAATTCAGGCCAATCCAAAAAAGGCCAATAATAGAATCCCAACTTTAAAAGGAGAGATAGTAAAAGGAGAACCTAAGTCAATATGGCAAGTTGCTAAATCAGGACTTATCAAAGTCAAAGAGAATAATCCATATCAATTTAATATCCTTATCTCTGGTCGAGGAACTAATAAACTCCATGTAAAAGTAAGATTCTTTGACAGTGAATATAATGAAGTTGGAGTCAGCTATGTTGTTGCACCAAAGGAAGAATTTTTCTTTGATGAGATGAATTTTTATGGTGAATATATATCTCCTCCAGAGGCAGAATATATGAGACTTGATCTACTTTCCTTTCAAAACACTAATCAGAAAAATTATTGGTGGATCCATGATATTAATATAAAAGATCTAGAAGAATATAAGAAAGAAAATTCTTTTACTATCAAACCAAAAGGAAATATAGGTGATAAAGGAAGTTTATATATAAGAGCTCTTGTTTCTAAAAAAGGTGGGATTATAGAGATAAAAAATGGTATGGAAAATATAAAAGTTAATACTTATGACTCTAATAGAAATAGTCTTCAATGGATAGAGATAAAAGATCTTACACTAAATACAGATAAATTTACCATATTTAATAGAAAAGGATTTAATGCTCTCAATGCTATGGTTTTTCTTCCTAATAAAGTAAAAAAAGATTATGAGTTTACAATGAATAAAATTATAAAAAAAACAAAAATCTTTATGGCCCTCGAAGGAGAGGAATCTTTTTCATACAAGGGAAATATCCAAACCGAGAGACGCTATCCTCTACTCAGTGGTGGCCGAGCTATAAGAAGTCAGTCTGGTATTTTAAAAAAAAGTATAGAGATTCTAAAAGATGCATCCTATAAATTTACGCTAAATATAGAAGCAAATCCTAAATACAATGGATCTGTTACTATAAAAATGATAGATAAAGATAAAAATAATATTTTAAAAGAGACAATTTATAGTAAACAAATTAAGAAAAAAAGTGACACTATCGATACTGTAATTATCCCTGAATTTTCAGATGAAAATTTTCCTAGAAGATATTTAAAGCTTAAAGATACCCTTCCTTTTTATCAAAAAATTAGTTTTAATAGTGAAAATATAAAAAAAGGAGCCTATACTCTTCAAATTGATTTTGATTCTAAGATTCCTTCTATGAGTAATTTAAAAGATATGCATAAATTTGATCCAAAAGAAGTAAAGGAACCTCAATTTTTTGAAGACATACTACAAAAAAATTGCAGTGAATGTGAATCTATCTATCCTAGTATGATGAAAGATAAGATAAAGGAAAATACTCTAAATATTAAATTTGATCCTACATGCTCATGCGACTGGTATGTATATGCTTCTAATATGATGAAAATAGATTCTATGAAAGAATATCTTATTTCCTATGATGCAAAATCAGAGATAATAAAAAATAGGCATGCTAAAGTGATATTTTTAAATAAGGAAAAAGAAATTCTCGATGTTCAATATGTATATGAAGTAGAAGAAAGATTTAAAAAGAGATGGAATACCTATGAGCAATTATTTACTGCACCTGAAGACACTGTTTATATGCAACTTCAAATATGGGCTAAGGGAGATAAAAAAGAAAGTGGAACTTTTAATATGAAAAACTATCAAATTTTCCCCTATGATGATCTTATTGCCTTTGACAATATCTATATAGAAGAAGCAGATAAGATGAAGTTATTTACTCCTGAAAAAACTGACATTACTGTTTCTTATAAGAAAATAGATACTATGAAAAGAGAGGTTATCTTAAATAATCCTAAAAATGAAAAAGTAATGATCTCTTACGGAGAGTCACCAAACCCTCTATGGAAGGAATCTTTTAATGGCAATAGAGTAGTAGAGGTGATAAATGGAGTAGGAGCAGCATTTATCACAGATAAAAATGGTAGTGGAAATATAGAAATTGTTCTTAGAAAAGTTTATTTTTTAGGGATCTTCCTTCTCTTATTTAGTTTAGTCGTATACTTATTATTTACTATATATAACCATATTATTAAGGGGAGGAAAAAAAATGAAAAATATAATCGTAGTAACCGCAGAGGAAAGAAAGATTAATTATCATCAAGTTCTTGGTTTTTTTTCATATGAAAAACTTGCTATAGAAAATATTACAGGAGATGAAAAGGGAGATGCTATAATAATAGATTTTTCTTCAAAAGAATTAGCTATTAATATAGCCAACAAATTTAGAAGTTTAAATAGAACTATTCCAATATTATTTATAACAGATTACAATGAACTTTTTTCCTCAAAGGAACTATCTCTTATAGAGGGAATAGGACAGATAAGATTTCATACTTCTACTTCTGATAATGGAGAGAAGATCATAGAGTTATTAAATTCCCTTATAGATCCAGACTTTGCTAGTGAGGTATTTAAACTTTCTATAATAGTTCCACTTTATAACGAAGGAGACAGATTTGAACATGTTTTAAACTTTGCAGAAAAACTAAATTCTTTTTTAGAAGAAAGTTATAGAAATTCTAAAATTTATTTTATAAATGATGGAAGTATTGATGATACTAAAAAACTTACTGAAGGACTATTAAATAAATTTAGTGAAAAAAGCAGTTATATCAGTGATTTCGGTTTTTTAGAACTCAAAGATCTCTCACAAAATACTAGGAAAGCAGGAACTTATATTGAAGGAATAAAAAATGTATCTGGAGATATAATTATAATCGTAGATGGTGATGATTCATTTTATATTGAAGATATTGCTAAGATGGTAAATATTCTTCGAGCAGGTTATTATGATGTGATTGCTGCAACTAAAGATCTTACAGCAGAGAATAGACCTTTTATAAGAAGATGTCTTAGTTTTGCAAAACGTCTTTTAACAAAATTTTTACTTCCAAAAGGTATCTATGATTCACAAACAGGTCTTAAAGGACTTAGGGGAGATGCTGCAAGATATATCCTTCCCTATCTCAATGTAAAAAGGGAATTAGCAATAGATTTAGAGATGATGTATATATGTAAAAGACTAAATTTTAGAACTTTACAACTTCCTGTAAGGTGTATAGATAGAGATGGTTCCCACATAGATATAATAAAAGACTCTATTAAATATCTAAAAAGTATCCTAGCAATTTTATTAGATAGAAAAAATATTACAAAAAAATCTAACTAATAAAAATTTAAAAATAAAGAGGGAGAGAATATGAATATTAATTTAAGAAAAAAAAAATCTTCAATACTTTTTATACTTCCTATCAAAATGTTTTTTTATACAATAATTATTGGGATATTTGTTTATGTTTCTTTATATAAGTTTTTAGAGAGAAACTATGAAAAAAAGATGAGAGATACAGCTCTTACCCTTTCAAATCTTGCTGAATGGGCTGTAATTCCCCTCTTAGAAGATAGCCATAACCATGATATTTTTATAGAAAGACTTTTAAAAAAAATAACAACAGACAATAAAGTAAAAAGCATAAAAATCTACAATGAAGCTATGGAAATTTTATATTCAAATGATAAAAAAGAGGAAAAAACTCATAAAAATAGTGAATTTATAGTTCCTATTATAAAAAATGAAAAAATGATTATAAAAAATGAAGATTTTAAAAGATATATCTATGAGATAGCTATTCCTATTAAAGATAAAGTTACTTTTGAAAATAGTTCTAAAGACAAAAAGTATATACTCTATTTAAAGTTAGATTTTGCAAAGGAACATATAAATTTTTATAGAATTCAAATTTTAGGCTTTGCAATTGTTGGATTCTTTTTAATTTTTCTATTGATAATCAATAATTCACTGATTAAATATTATATTTTAAATCCAATTTTGCAAATAAAAAAAGGATTTTATAAAGTTACAAATGGAAAATATGATTTTACGATTGAGGAAAAAAAAGAAAAGGAAGTAAACGACCTCATAAAGATGTTTAATAAAATGGTAGATTATATAAGGGAAAATTCTGAAACTTTAAAAAAAAATAAACTACAAGCTGAAAAACTAAACAAAGCAAAAGGAGTATTTTTAGCTAATATGACCCATGAACTAAGGACACCTTTAAATTCTATAATTGGTTATTCTGAACTTTTACTAGAAGATGAAACAGATGAAAACAAAATAAAGCAATTAAAAGGAATAGTTAAGCCTGGAAAACATCTCCTAACTATAATAAATAATATTTTAGATTTTTCAAAGCTAGAAGCTCATAAATTAACATTATCTATAAAGGTTTTTAATATAAGAGATACATTTAAAGATATTGAAGAGCTATTTAAAATAACTGCTCTTCAAAAAAAAATTATTTTAAAATTTAGAATGCAAGAGTCAATACCAAATCATTTACTAGGAGACGAAGGTAGAATAAAACAGATCCTTATAAATTTAATATCTAACTCATTAAAATTTACAGATAAAGGTCATGTATATATTATAGTTTCTTACAAGAATAACAGATTATTTGTTGTAGTTTCTGATACAGGAATAGGGATAAAAGAAGAAGCTCTTTTAAATGTATTCGATTCCTTCGAACAGCTAGATATGAATCGTCAAGGAACTGGACTAGGACTTTCTATAACTAAAACTCTATGTGAACTTATGGATGGAACTATCACTGTAAAAAGTGTATTGGGAAAGGGAAGTAGATTTGTTTTTAATATAAAAGTTCCCATTGGTCATCTGCCTAATAAAACTAAAAAAAATATTAGTAGATCCTCTCAAAAAATTAATACTCCTAAAACTTTAGACTCAAAAAGGATAGGGAAAAAGTTTAAGATCCTTGTTGCCGATGACATAAAAGACAATCAATTAGTTCTTGGGATGATGTTAAAAAAGTTAGATGTAGATATTGTCTTTGCAGATAATGGTAAGATTGCTTTAGATCTGTTGGAAAAAGAAAAATTTGATCTTTTTTTTCTTGATATTCAAATGCCTGTGATGAATGGTTTAGAAGTATTAGATAAATTAAGAGCTACAGGAGAGATCAATAATAATTATGTAATAGCTCTTACCGCTTATTCTCTCAATACTGAACAAAGTAAGATCTTAAAAGCTGGTGCAAAAGGAGTCATAACAAAACCAATTAATAAAGATGAGATAAGAGCACTAGTATCACATAGAATAAAACGGAGGATGAGTTGAAATAATGAATCTAAAATCAAAGTTTTTAAAATATCAAGATAAAGTATTTCCAATACTAGATATAGCACTCAATGGAGTTAATTATTTTTTTCATATATTTTGTAGCTGGTATGTTAGTCAACAGAGCTATGGAACATTAAATGCACTTCTAAGTATTTTAGCTATCCTTCTTGTTGCAGGAATATCTTTTCAAACCTATACTGCCAAAGAGGTGGCACAAGATGGAGTAACTCCTAAAAAAATATATAAAACAGCATTTACATATATAGCTATATTAACAACTATATTTCTTTTACTTATTGATCAAATAAATAATTTTACAAAATCTTCTTACTTTTCTTTAGGCTTGTTATTTACAGTATTTATTCTAAACCTATTTTTAAGTATTCTTAGAGGGATTTTACAGGGAGAGAAACAATTTTTTAATCTAAATATAAATTTTTATGTAGAAAATACAGCTAAGTTGATATTTGTTATGTTGTTACTTCCTAAATATAATAGTATAGATATAGTTCTTATGGGTTTAATTTTTGGGATGGCAGCTGCTTCTATCCATGGAATATTAAAATTAAAGGTAACGACACTTATTATAAAAGATCAAGGAAATATAGTTCCAATTGCAAAAAGTCTAGGTATAATCTATCTTTCTAATTTCTTTATCTATTACTATACTTCTATAGATATGGTAATATTTAACTATAAACTTAATGAGATTTCAGGGATCTATGCTGTAGTTCTTCGTTATAGCCAGATTATACTCTTTATATCTTTTAGTTTTATCACTGTATTTATACCTAATCTTAGCTCCTCAATAAAAGATAAGGTTAGTTTTAATTTAAAAACTCGTAAATATTTTTTTATTTTATTGGGAATACAGTTTTTTCTCCTAATAGGATATAAAACAATTTTTCCCATCTCAGTAGGGTATCTATTTGGTTCAAAATATATAGATGCTGCAAATTATCTATTTATGGGAAGTATAATGTATATAATGCTTGTTAACAGTTTTTATTTGGTAAATATTAATATTATCTTAGAAAGGAAAAAATATATTTTTTCCCTTGGAATAATAGCTATATTCTTTACACTTTTCCTCCTTAAATATGGTAAAAACATAGATATGTTTTTAAAAGGTGGAATATTCTTTTATACTTTATTATTTATATTATTAGTGGGTACATTTGTATTCGAGGAGATGAATGAAAATGGCAGAAAAAAATATAATACCTAAAAAAAAGTTACTTTTCCTTTCGTGGCGTGATATAAAATCCCCTAAAAAAGGGGGAGCAGAAATTTTTACCCATGAGATGATTAAGCGTCTTGATCATAGTAAATATGAGGTGACACATTTCTCTCCTGATTTTCCTGGGGGAGCAAAAGATGAGATAATAGACGGAGTAAGATACCTTAGAGATGGGGGAGCACTAAGTGTTATCTTTAGTGCAAAAAAATTTTATAGTCAAAATAAACAGAACTTTGACTATGTAGTTGACCAATGTAACACCCATAGATTTTTTACTAAACTTTGGGTTGAAAAAGAAAAAAGAATTTTTTTTATACACCAACTTACCCGTGAAATATGGAGTATGAATGCTTCATTTCCAACAAGTTTTATTGGAAAAATAACTGAAACACCATTTTTGAGGTTATCAAAAAATGATCCTACAATCACAGTTTCTGAATCTACAAAAGATGATCTTGTTAATATTGGCTTTAAAGAAAAAGATATAACTATTTTACCTGAAGGAATAGATTTTAAACCATGGGATAGATCTAATTTTCTTTCTAAAGAAGAAGATCCAACATTTATTTATGTGGGGAGATTCTCCAATTATAAGGGAATAGAAAAAGCTATAGAAGCTTTTTGTAGATTAAAGGATAGATATCCAAAAGCTAAACTATGGATAGTAGGAAAAAAGAAAGAGGAATATATAAAAACTGTCTTAGATCCACTTGTAGATAGATACAACTCTAAAGAAAAAAAGATAGATAATGATATTACCTATTGGGGATTTGTTTCTGAAGAAAAAAAATTAGAGTTAATGAGTCGTGCACACTGTCTATTATTTCCATCACTTAGAGAGGGATGGGGTCTTATTATAACTGAATCTGCCGCAGTGGGAACTCCAAGTATAGGTTTTAATTCTGCTGGAATAAGAGATGCATTAAAAAAAGGTGAAGCAGGCTATCTTTGCAGAAATAATACTATAGATGAACTGATCTATCAAATGGAATCTGTAATAGAAGATAAAGAAAAATATGATCACATGAGGGAAGCTGCCTATAAATTTTCCCTTAACTTTCATTGGGAGAATACAAAAAATTCATTTGATAACTTTATGAAAAAACTAGAGGGAGGGAGATAGATGAAAAGACTTGTAATACTTTTATCTACATACAACAATGAAAATATAATAAAAAAATGTGTAGAAAGTTGTCTCAATCAAAGTTATGAAGATATACAAGTAGTAGTAGCTGATGATGGCTCTACCGATGCTACTCCCAATATTTTAAAGGAGATACAAAAGAGTCATAAAAATTTACACATCATCTTTCTTCCCCACGGGGAACGAGGAATTGCAAGGAAAAAAGCATTAGATAAGACATGGGAATTAGATCCCCACTATATATATATCATTGACTCAGATATGATATTAAAAAAAGATATGGCTGAGTTATGTATAGATTATCTAGAAAAAAATAATCAAGTTGGAGGGCTTGTCATTCCTGAAAATGCTTTTTCTACATACACAAACTTTTTTTCAAAGGTAAAAGTTTTTGAGAGGAACACAGTAAATAGAGCAGGGAAAAATGTGGGAGCAACTTCGATAGAGGGAGCAAGATTTTGGAAAAGTACAGCTTATAAAAAATCTGGAGGAATAAATTTTAATCAGATAGCTTTTGAGGAAACTCAACCTACTATAAGATATATTGAGATGGGTGGAATTCTTGAAAGAGCTATATTTACAGGTGTAGCTCACGATGAAAAAGAAGTTACTTTAAAAAACATCTTAGAAAAGAAAAGATATTATTTTTCTGTAATGGATAAAACTACCAAGTGTGAAAAAAATGGTACAATGAAGGCATTAAAACGTTGGTATTTTTTTAGAGGAGTACTATATCGAAAAGAAAATTTAATAGAATATATAAAACATCCGATTCTAACCCTTGGAATGATATATATGTATATTGCACTTACTTTTGTGTGGATAAGCGAGATTTTTAAGAAAAAATAAAATTATAGTAAAGATAAAAAATATTTTTTAAAAGAGGAGGAGAAACAGTGGAAAAAAAAAAGGAAACTTCGATACTTTATAAACTTCCTTTAAAAATGTTTATATACACTATTATTTTTGGTATTTTAACTTATGGATTTATTTATAAGATTTCAGAGGAAAATTTTAAAAAAGAGATAAGAAAAAGATCTTTTTCCCTTTCTAATATAACAGAATCAGCACTTATATCTCTATTAAATGAAGATCAAGAGGATACATTTGCTATTAATAAACTTTTAGAAAAATTAACAGCAAACAGTATGATAAAAAACTTTAGAGTTTATGATGAAAATTATCAAATATTATTTTCTAACAATAAAGAGGAACAAGGTTTAATCATAGATAAAAATTTTATTCTTCCTATTATAAAAGAGGATATATCAATTAAAAAAGAAGAGAATTTTAAAGATTCTATCTATCAAATAGCTATTCCTCTTAAAGATACTTTTTTAATTAAAAGTGGTATAGATAAAAAAAAATGTATTCTCTATCTAAAAATAGATTTTAAAAAAGAACGTAGTTCATATTATAGATTACAACTATTAATTTTTAAGGGAATTGGATTATGTATTTTAATGCTCCTACTAATAAATAATGTTTTAATAAAATATTATATTCTAGATCCAATTGTAAAAATAAAACAAGGGATAACCAGTGTAGCACATGGCGATTATGATCAAGTAATACAAACAAAAAAAGAGAAAGAAGTAAATGACCTAACAAGAGTCTTTAATCAAATGGTTCAGAATATTAAAAAAAGTAAAAAAACTTTAGAAGAAAACAGATTAAATGCAGAAGCATTAGTAAGATCTAAAGGAGCTTTTTTATCTAATATGACACATGAATTGAGAACGCCGTTAAATTCTGTAATAGGTTATTCTGAACTTCTTTTAGAGGAAGAAATAGATAAAGAGAAAAAAGTAAAATTAAAAGCTATAATAGAATCAGGTAAACATCTTCTCAGTATTATAAGTAATATACTTGATTTTTCCAAGATAGATGCAAAAAAATTAAAATTTTCAAGTAAAAATTTTAATGTACAAAAAATGTTAAAAAATATAGAAGATCTTTTTAAAATTCATTCTTTACAGAAAGGAATAGATTTTAAAATAAATATAGAGGAACCTTTTCCTGAATATCTAAAAGGAGATGAAGGAAGGATAAAACAAATATTTATTAACCTTATATCTAATTCTTTTAAATTTACAAATGAAGGTAATATTACTCTCAATATTTCATATAAAAAAGACAGATTGTTTGTAGAAGTTATAGACACAGGTCAAGGGATAAAAAAAGAAGCACTTTCTAGTGTATTTAACTCCTTTGAGCAAGTGGATGTTAATGATAAAGGAACAGGGCTAGGACTTTCTATAACAAAAAAATTATGTGAACTTATGAATGGTGATATTACAGTTACTAGTATAGTAGGTCAAGGAAGTAAATTTTCATTTAATATACTAATACCCATAGGTATCCCAAAAGAAAAAGATGATTTATTTGATCTAGAAACATTAGATTATGTTTTTTCTTCAGAAAAAATAGATCAAAACCAAGAAAAATTTAAAATTCTTGTAGCAGAAGATATAGAAGATAATAGACTAGTTCTTAATTTGATGTTAAAAAAATTAGATGTAGAGATTAAATTCGCAGAGAATGGTAAAATTGCTTTAGATTTACTTCGAAAAGATAGATATGACCTTTTTCTTTTAGATATTCAGATGCCGGTTATGAATGGATTGCAAGTTTTAGATGAACTAACTTCAACAGGGGAAATAAATGATACTTACATTATAGCTTTGACAGCTTACTCTTTAAGTGATGAAAGAGTAAAAATTTTAGAGGCTGGTGCTAAAGGAATTTTAACTAAACCTTTAAGTAAAGATCAAATAAGAGGAGTCGTATCCTATAGAATGAGTCAAAAAAAGGAATGGATCGAAATCTAATTTATAAAAGATTCTATGTTAATTTTGGAATATTATGATTTACATTTTTAATAACTATATGAAACTTTAAGGAGGAATAATGGGAATAATAGAAGAATTCCACAATCAACATAGAGAAATAATTAAGCTTTTAAAAAAGATACAAGAAGATAAAAATATAGATATAATGGACAATAATTTTAAAGTTTTGAAAACAGTTCTTATCTCACATTTGATAAATGAGGATAATTATCTTTATCCAAACCTTAGAACTTTAGAGATAACAAAGGAAATATCAGATTCTTATGAAGATGAAATGAGTGAGATTTCTAGTGAAATTATGAATTTTTATACTAGATATGAGAGTAAAGAAAAAACTGAAATTTTTAATCAAGAAATAAAAAATATAATAGGTAAATTGATCTATAGAATAACTAAAGAGGAAAAGGAACTTTATCCAATATTTAAGAAAAATTTTCCAAATAAATAAAAGATTAATATTTAAGATCTATCTATTTTTTAAGTAATAGTATTATTTTAAATTACTGTAATTTTAGGGTAAAATAAGGCCACTGAGTAGCCTCTTAAGGCTATTTCTGATACCACTAA
>DDQV01000064.1 GCA_002342785.1 Fusobacteriaceae bacterium UBA2433
CCGCGAAACATCAGTAATTAAATTAAATAATCTAACATCATTATTATACGATTAATTTCTATCTTCTGCAAATATACTAAACTAATTGATTGCGTCAAGTAATTGTAGGTAAAATTTAAATAAAATTTTTAACCTTGATTTTATTGCTTTATCTTGAACAACTCATCATGCATTGTAACCCATTTACTTTTTCTGCGGATAATACTGAAATATTTCCCAATGTTTCCATTGCAGCTCTTTTAATTCGCCTGATATGTTTGGTTTTATCGTATTTTTCTAGTTCTATCTTTTTATTCACTTTTTTTAGTGTTTTTATTAGATCTTGTCTAGTTGCTCCATTTGATATTGATATTCTTAATTTTGTCACAACCTCTAATCCTTCTCTACTCCAACTTAGCGGTCTAGAGCTCATTCTAGAGGCTAATATATGACTTACATGACCTTCCGCACTGCATCCTAACTAGTGTTTCTTCTTATATTTTAAACTATTTTCAACGCCTTTCCATTGATTATTAAAGTATTTCATATGTTGAGTTTTTCTTTTTATATTACTTTCAGAAGTTTCTTTATCTATTAATTTCTGAGCTCCTTTTAAAAATTCTTTTTTGTTTCCAAAATATACTAAATCTTTAAGTTTATTATATGCTTATTTATTTCGTTTACCGCCCGAAACAATTGATATTGCTTTGTTTAAATGGAATTCATCCAATACATAGATTACACCTTGTATCCACTGTGCACCATTGCCTAAAATGAATATATGTAGTCATAAACTTGTATCCAGAGATCATCTGTTGACTTTAAATTACTCGTAAAGATCTGTTTATTCATTAAGAACTTTCGATTTTTACATTCCTGAACCTTCCCCTCATGAACATATATGATTTTATTCAATACGTTGTTTTTATTACATTTTTGGAGAGAAACATGATCCTCATCAACTTCAATATATAGATTTTCAACTTTTTTTTGTTTCTAAATCCTCAAATATCTCATCATCTTTTTGAGGAAACTTTTGAACAACATTTTTTATCGTCTGTTTAGAAAAAATTTCAGAATCAATGACTAATTTTCTTTTATTTTCAAAGGATAATTGGTTAGCAAATTCTAATATTTTACCTTCGAGAATTTCACCTAACCTTTGATATCTCTTTACTCCGATAGTCTCATCTAAAAGATAAGCATATCTCTTAGTATTTTTATTTTGATAATACCTTCTTTCAAAAGTTAATTTTCTTAAAATAGTTGTAATAGTACAAGTATCGATTCTAATAATTTTCTAAGACCGCTTACGTTCCTTGGAATTCTTGATACCACTATCAATTTCCTCCAAAAGAAGCTTTAATATTTCTAACGCAAATTTATCAGAATTTTTATGAAGCATCTTCGTCATTTCAAAAAAATTCATATTTGGAGAAAAAGAAAAGTATTTTTTAATAATTTGTAGTATAATATTTTTCATAGGGAGACCATCCTTTAGTTGATTGTGTGTAGTGACTTAATCTTAACATAAATTTTGGTCTCTCTTTTTATTTTTTGATAATTCACCTACAATTATTATACTCTAACAAACTAATTGCAAATCATATAATCTATAAAAAATTTCTTTAAAAAAGAGGACGACTCATAAGTAAATTTTCTACTTGAGTCCTCCTCTTTTTCTTATTTATTTCTTCTCATCCATGCTGGAATTTCTAAATCTTCCTCTTCTTTTTTTTCAACTGTTTTTGATAAATTTGGTTTTTCTATAGTCACTACTTTTTTTTCTGTAGATTCATCACTAAAATTAGTAGCTACAAGAGTAACTTGAAGTCTATCTCCCATCTCATCATCTGTTGTTACACCAAACATTACATCATCTACAGCTTTTCCCGCTGCTTCCTTCACCATATTTGAAATTGCAAAAGCTTCATTTAATCCTAATGCAGAAGATCCTGATATATTAATCAAAATTTTACTTGCTCCAGATATTGATTTTTCTAATAATGGACTTTGAAGAGCTTTTTCTGTAGCTTTAATAGCTCTATTTTCTCCTTCCATTTCTCCAAATCCTATCATAGCTATTCCTGAATCTATCATTGTAGTTTTAATATCAGCAAAATCTAAATTTATTAGTCCTGTTTTTAATATTAAATCCGCTAAACCTTTTATTCCAATTTTTAAAACATTATTTGCTTCCATAAAAGCATTTTGCAATGTTATAGTTTTTTCTGGAAGCTCAAATAATTTATCATTTGGTATAATTATAAGTGCATCTACAGATTCTCTTAAATTAACTATACCCATATCTGCATTTTTCATCCTACTCTTTCCTTCAAAAGTAAATGGTTTTGTAACCACTGCAACGGTCAAGATACCCATTTCTTTTGCTATTTTAGCTATAACAGGAGCTGCACCTGTACCTGTACCTCCCCCCATTCCTGAAGTTATAAATAACATATCTGTTTCTTCTAATAAAGTTTTTATCTTATCTATATCTTCTTCTGCTGCTTGTTTTCCAATCTCTGGATTAGCTCCTGCTCCCAATCCTCTTGTTGATTTTTCCCCTAACTGTATTCTTATATCCGCTAAAGAATTATGTAAGTCTTGAGCATCTGTATTAGCTGCAATATATTCTACCCCTGTCACTCCAACTTCAATCATATCGTTTATTGCATTTCCGCCAGATCCACCTATTCCCATCACTTTTATTTTTACTAAAAGTTCATTTGTATGTATCATCCCTCTTCCTCCTTAGAATATTGACCCTATATAAAATTCCCTAACCATTTTTTTAATTTAGAAGGACTTTTAATTTTAGTTTTTTTCTTGGCTACTTCTTTATTTATATTATTAGTTTCTTCTTCTTTCTTTTTTCTTTCCTTCTCTACTTCATCTTCTATACTTATTTTTTTTAAATCACTATATTCATCTTCAAGAGCTGTAAGTAAAATTCCCATTCCTGCAATATAATCAGGTGTTTTAAGTTTAGTTGTCATACCATTTATCTTAATAGTTGTTCCTATCTTTATTTCATAGTGTTTTAATAAAACTTTTAATTTTTTTAAAATTTCATAATTTTCTACAATTCCTCCCGCTAATACTACTCCATTTTTCAGATATTCCTTGTACCCAGAAGCTTCTATACTCTTTATTATATATTCTAATATTTCATCAGTTCTAGCATCTATTATTTCTCTTAAATATCTAACTTCAAAAGTCTTAGTGATGTTCTCTCCATCCTCCAAATAAGATATAGTTATTTTTTCATCTATATTCTTATTTTTTAGTTCTAATAACATTTTTTTTACTGTTTCATCGCTTAATTCTAGCACATATTTAAGATCATTAATATAATGCATTCCACCTATTGGTATTACATTTATATTAATAAGTTTATTATTCTTAAAAATTGTTATCTCTGTTAAACCATATCCTATATCAACTAATGCTACACCATTTATTTTATCAATTTTTTTTAAAGTGGCTTTAGATGATGCTTCTCCATTATATACCAAATTTTCTACTTCTATTTTCGCTTTATTCAATGTTTCAACTATTTTTTTCACCTTTAATTTAGGTACTCTTACAAGATGAACATTTACTTTTAATTTATTCCCAACTTTTCCTATTGGATTTTTCATTATTCCAGAATTATCAATTCTATAGTTATAAATTTCTTTAGTTATCACCTGTTCATCTTTTTTTATTACCTTTTCTTCAGCAATTTTAAAAATTTCATCACAATGCTCTTCAGTAATTTCTATTTCATCATCAGAAAGTTTATATTCTATCTCTGTTGTACTAGATTTTAGATTGCTTCCACTGATTCCTATAGTAGCTTTTTTTATAATAATCCCTATCTTATCCTCTAATCTTTCCTTTCCCAATCTAAGAGTTCTACTAAATAACTCTCCATCTATTATTTCTCCTTTTCTTATTCCATTAGATGGAATAATAGCATGTCCTAGTATTTTTATATTTTTACCTGAATCATATAACTCCCCTACAATAATAGTTGTTTTAGATGATCCTATATCTATTCCTGTTCTTATTCTTCTTTTCATTTTTGATCACCCTCTACTCTTTTTATAACATAGTCTTCAAATCTTAAATCAATATATTCTATATGTTTTTTACTTTGATTATTTAATTTATCATATAATTTTCTAGCACCTTCATATTTTATTTTATTTATGTCTATATCAGTAATTATTTTAAGACCAATATTTGTTGTAACTACTATTCCATTATCTATTTTATATATCTGAGATATTTCATCTTTAAAACTAATTTTTTTCATAATTTTAATATATTTTTTTATTTCTTCTTCATCTTCTATTTGAAATAAAGGCATATTATATTTTTTACTCTCATTTATATACCCATATATTTTTCCTGATTCATCAGATATATAAATTTTCCCTTTATATTCAACATATACAAAAGGCTCCACCTCATCAATATTAAATATTAAAGTATCAGGCATTTGAGTTTTTATAGTTACATCTTTTATTCTCACATCTTTTAAAATTTTATTTTTTATTTTATTTTTATCTATAGAAAATATATTTTTACCCTTTAAATTTTCTATATCTTTTATTAAATCATCTATTAACTCTAAGTTTTTTACATTTATATTTATTTTAACAACGTCAAATAGGGAGGCTTTTTTAAAGTCTCCATACTTAATATAGGTAGACCAACAAATTGTCCCTATGAATATTATTTGTAATACTCTTCTCATATTTATTTCACCTAGTTTAATATTTTAAAATATAACATTTTTATCTATTTTTTACAA
>DDQV01000066.1 GCA_002342785.1 Fusobacteriaceae bacterium UBA2433
TACTAATAAGAAAGCGACACTGAGTGTCGCTTTCTTATTAGTACTTAAACTATAAATATTTATCTAAAAAAATTTTAAGGAAGGAATTTTATGGAATATAAACCGAATATTGCTGAAGAAATAAAAAAAAATAATTTAAAAATGAACGAAGAGATGATCTTTTCTGCATATGAATTTGCCAGGGAATCCCATATAGGACAATATCGTAAATCAGGAGAGGAATATATTATCCATCCTGTAGAAGTTGCTAAAATTCTTATTAACATGAAGATGGATGCAGAAACCATTACCGCTGGATTTTTACATGATATTGTAGAAGATACCAACACTACTGTAGAAGAAATTGAATATAATTTTGGTCCCGAAGTATCTAGACTAGTAGATGGAGTAACTAAACTTACAAATCTGCCAGTAGGTAGTAATAAGCAACCTGAAAATATTAGAAAAATGATTGTAGCTATGGCTAGCGATGTTAGAGTTGTTATAATTAAATTAGCCGATAGATTACACAATATGCGTACACTAAAATTTATGCCTGTTTATAAACAAGAAAGAATTGCAAGGGAAACATTAGATATATTTGCACCTTTAGCTCATAGAATTGGTATGGCAAAAATAAAATCAGAACTAGAAGATCTATGTCTATATTATTTAGAGCCTGAGATCTATAGAAAATTAGTAAAAATGGTCAATAACAAAAGAACTGAAAGGGAAGAATATACCAGTGCTGTTTTAAGAAGTATGAAAAAAATTATCCATGAAAACAATATAGACGGATTAGTTTCTGGTCGTGTTAAACATTTTTATAGTATCTACAAAAAGATGCATGATAAGGGCAAAAGTTTTGAAGAACTCTACGACCTTACTGCTATTAGGGTATTAGTAGATACAGAAGGAGAATGCTATAATATTTTAGGGATGTTACATAGCCACTGGAAACCTGTTCCAGGTAGATTTAAAGATTATATAGCTGTTCCTAAATCTAATGGTTATCAATCTATTCATACTACCTTGGTAGGTCCCCTAGGAAAATTTATTGAGGTACAAATAAGAACTAAAGATATGCATGCTATTGCAGAAGATGGAATAGCAGCACATTGGAACTATAAAGAAAAAAGAAAAAATTCTAAGGCAGATAATGTTTATTCCTGGCTAAGAAAGATATTAGAATGGCAAAGTGAAGCAGATACCTCTGAGGAATTTATTGAAACAGTTACAGGAGATATACTCAATGAAACAGTATTTGTTTTTTCTCCCAAGGGAGATGTTATTGAATTATCTAAAGGTTCTACTCCATTAGATTTTGCATTTCATATCCATACACAGGTTGGGTATAAATGTATAGGTGCAAAAGTCAATGACAAAATTGTCCCAATCGATTATAAACTAAAAACTGGAGACAGAATCGATATTATAACTTCTAATATTTCTAAGGGTCCCGGTAAAGATTGGTTGAATATAGTTGCCACTCAGAGTGCTAAGAGTAAGATCAGAAGATGGATAAAAGAAAAAAACTTTGATGAAAATCTTAAACTTGGAAAAGAAATTTTTGAAAAAGAACTTGTAAAAGTTGGTTCTTCTCTAAAACAAATTGAAAATAGTGTTGAGCTAAAAGAATATTTAAATAAAAATTCTATCAACTCTCTCAACGATCTATTAATTAAGATTACTTCAAAAAAATTAAATGTGGCCCTTCTTTCAAAAAGACTTGTAAAGAAAGATGAAAAATTAGATCTAGAGATCATAGAAAATTATCAAAATGAAACACCTAAAAGAAAAAGTCGTAAAAAAAATGATTATGGTGTTATAATAGATGGCCTCGATAATACTATTATTAGATTTGCAAAATGCTGTACTCCCCTTCCAGGAGATGAAATTGGTGGATATATAACTACCTATGGAGATATTGGTATCCACAGACTTGACTGTAAAAACTATATTAACTTAATTACCCGTGATCCAAATAGAGAGATAGCTGTTAAATGGGATGATGAAGTTGTTAGTAGTAAAATAAATAAATATAGATTTAAATTTACTATAATAACTACAGATAAACCAAATATTTTACTTGAAATTGTAAAAATTATAGCTGATCATAAGATTGATCTAGAAGGAGTTAATTCAGGTCATATTAAAAATGGAGCAGAAAGACTTTCCGTTATTGAAATCACCATAGATATAAATGAAAAAAGAGACTATGAAAAATTAATCAATCATATTGTAAATTTAAGAGATGTTATAGAGATTAAGAGAAGTCAAAATAATTAAAATTTAGGATAAAGAATATAAAAGGAGATTTAAATGAACAAGTTACCAGTAAATTATGAACTATCCCACATAGATGGAAAAGCAAGAGCAGGAGTTATTACCACTCCCCATGGAAATATAAAAACTCCAGTATTTATGCCAGTTGGTACACAAGCAACTGTAAAAACAATGAATCCTGAAGAGGTTAGAGAACTAGGTGCCGATATTATCTTAGGAAATACCTACCATCTTTTTCTTAGACCAGGTGACGATGTTGTAGCCAAATTTGGAGGTTTACATAAATTTATGAACTGGCCCCATCCTATATTAACAGATAGTGGTGGATTCCAAGTATTTAGTTTAGGAGCTATTAGAAAAATAAAAGAGGAAGGAGTATATTTTAGATCTCATATCGATGGATCTAGAAGATTTATTTCTCCTGAAAAATCTATAGATATTCAAAATAATCTAGGATCAGATATTGTTATGCTGTTTGATGAATGTCCTCCTGGTCAATCTTCTAGAGAATATTTAATTCCATCTATAGAAAGAACTACAAGATGGGCTAAAAGATGTGTAACTGCCCATAAAAAACCTAATGAGCAAGGTTTATTTGCCATAGTTCAAGGTGGTATATATGAAGACCTTAGAGATAAAAGTATGAATGAATTGATGGAGATGGATGAAAGTTTTTCTGGATATGCAATTGGTGGATTAGCCGTTGGAGAACCACGTGAAGATATGTATAGAATATTAGATTACATAACTCCTAAACTTCCTGAACATAAACCTAGATACCTAATGGGTGTAGGAGAACCTCTTGATATGTTAGAAGCTGTGGAACACGGTGTAGATATGATGGACTGTGTGCAACCATCTAGAATTGGTAGACATGGAACTACATTTACAAAGTATGGAAGACTAGTTATTAAAAATGCTAAATATGCTCTTGACCCTAGACCATTAGATGAAGACTGTGACTGCTACGTCTGCAAAAATTATACTAGAGGTTATATCAGACATCTATTTAAAGCAAATGAGATGTTAGGACAAAAATTAGCTACTTATCATAATCTTTATTTTTTAATTAAGATGATGAATGGTGCAAGGGATGCGATTATCAATAAAAGATTTGTTGCATTTAAAGAGGAATTTATAGAAAACTATACTCAAGGTAAAGATAGTGAATGGATAATTCCACAAAGAATAGAAGAGTAAAAAATTAGAGGTGCAATGCATCTCTAATTTTTTTATTTTTATGCCTCAAAACTTACTTTTATTTCTTCAAAGTTTAAGCTAGAAAAATGTTTTTCAAATTCTTTTGGATTAGTAATAAATATAGGATAATGAACTATAAGAGTTGTATTGTTATATATAGTAAAATCATGGATAAGGAACCCTTCTACCTCTCCTATTTTTACCTTGATCTTAGTGAGCTTAGTCAAAAATATATCCAAAGCATTTAGATCTAAATCTAAAAGTTCTTCTAAAGCATTTTCTGAAAAAATTGCTTGGTTTATTGATTCATTGTAACTTCTAGTTGTATCACTGAGAAAAGATATAAATTTTATAACTAAGGGCATATAGAGACTACTAATATCTTCTTCTAATTTTTTTATAATTTTTTGAGTAGAAATAGGAAGAAATTTTTTTAAATTTTCAGCTTCTGTTTTTTCAAACTCTAAATCATCTACAGCTTCATATATATTAGCAATCCTCTGTTCATCACTTAGTTCTTTAGTCAAAATTGCAATTACTCCCTCTTCTGAAATTCCTTCTTGTTTTAGTTCATCTATTATATTTTTTTCCTTTTCAACCATTCCCCTATAAGTTATCTCCGCTATCTCACTAAAAATATTTAAAACATTTTTATAAAAATTAGTTACCTGTTCATTTGTTATACTATCTTCATCACTTTCAACATCTTTTAACTGGCTCAATATACTCTCTATTCCAATTATCAATTCATCCTCTAAGTATCTTGAAAGGATACGTATATCTTTTAATTTCATATTTATTTCTAACTTAATATTTTTATTTTCAATATCACTCTGATTATAAATAATTTTATCCATAGTCTCCACCTCACTTTAAAATTCTAGTAATCTTATTTATCTTAACTATCTATTGGCAAAAATATAAATTTTCCTCTATTCATTTTCTTATAACTATAAAAAAAATAATATTTTCATATTTATTACATATATGGTAAAATTAGCCTTAGTTATAATAAAAAATTAGAAAAAATCAGGAGGATTTTATGAATAATAACGATGTACTACGTAGGTTTAGATATGCTTTAGATATGAGTGATAGAGAAGTAATCGGTGCGTTTAAAGAATCAGGACACATCATAGATAAAGAAGGCGTTCTTAATCTATTAAAATCAGAGGAAGAGGAAGGTTTTGTAAAATGTAATAACAGACTATTAGGACTATTTTTTGATGGTGTTATAATCCAAAAAAGAGGAAGACAAAAAATAAAACCTGGAGAAACTCCAAGAAAACCAGAACCTTTGTCTTCTAATAATATTAATAATCAAATTTTAAAAAAAATAAAGATAGCTTTAAATTTAAAAACTGAAGATATGGTAGCTATTTGGGAACTTGCAGATATCTATATCTCAAATTCAGATCTAACTTCATTATTTAGAAAAAAAGGACAGAAGAACTACAAAGAATGTCTAGATAAATTTTTAAGAACATTCTTAAAGGGTCTAGCTGTAAAATATAGAAAGTAGAGGTGATAAGATGGAAATTTTTAATCTAAAAAAAACTAAATTAATAAAGGCTAACTTAAAAAAAAGCTTTACTCCAGAGGAAAAACAAATTTGGGATTATATAAAAGATAGAAAACTTTTCGACTTAAAATTTAAAAAATATTCTGAAATAGGAAGATACAATGCCAACTTCTATTGCCCTGAGATAGAATTTGCTATTTTAATCAATGATAAAAAACACACTAAAAAATATGATAAGACAAGAGATGAATATCTAAATTCTATCGGAGTAACTTATTTACAATTTACAAATAGTGAGATCAAAAATAATCTAGAAGAAATATTAGAAGAGATAGAATTAATTGTAAAAAATCTTAAGATTTAAAAAAACTGAACTCTGATTTGGAGTTCAGTTTTTTTTATTTTAATTAAGTTGTTTTCCGTCTTTAAAAATTCCTTTATTTTTTATCTTTCCACTTTCATAGTAGTTAATACATTCACCATCTAACTTTCCATCTTTATAATTTTCTCTATATTGTATCTCACCATTTTCATAGTAACCAATACCTTTTCCATTTAATTGACCGTCTTTAAAAATACCATCATATTGAGTTTGTCCATTTTTATAAAAGAGTGTCCATTTTCCATCTAGCTTTCCATCTTTATAGTTTTGTTTAATTTTAATCGTTCCACTCTCATAGGAAACACTTCCTTTTCCATTTAATTTTCCATCTTTAAAAATTCCTATTTTTTTAATAGCTCCACTCTCATAATAGGAAATAAATTTTCCCTCTTCTTTCCCCTCTTTATAATTTCCAAATTTTTTCATTGTTCCATTCTCATAATAGGAAATAATCTTACCATTGAGTAAACCATCTTTAAATATCTCTTTATCTTTTATATTTTTGTTTTCATAATAATTAATGATCTCTCCTGTGTATGGGATCTCATTATTTATTTCATAATAGATACCATCTTTGTATTCTAATTTATCTTTATTAACAGTTTTACCATAACTCATAAAACTAAAGCTAATCAGCAATATTAATAATATTTTTTTCATCATTCTCCTCCATTTTTATTTTTAAACTTTTATCTTTTTTATCTATCTTCTACTATAGTTTAACATTTTTTTGATTTTTTTTTTATCTTTTAACTAGTTAAAGGATAGATTCAGTTCATTGTTAGATCAATTATTAAGTTTTTGAATATTATCCTTGTTATTTTAGTTTAAAAATAATATAATTTAACTTTGGACTATATGCATAAATGATTACTATATTATTATCGTATTTAAATTTTTAGGAGACTCTTTATGGAAGATTTAAAAAAAATAGGTATCTATTTTCGTTTTACAATATTATTTATACTAATTATCGCAATTCTATTAATGGGTGGATTATGGATATATTCTAGTTATTCTACTTTTAACAAAGATTCAAAAAAACTAAAAGAAGAATATATAACTTCTCAAAAATATTTAATTCAAAATGAAGTAGATAGAGTTATAGAAGAAATAAAACATCAAAAATCAACTATGAAAGTTAAACTCAAAGAAGATCTTCGAGAAAGAGGATATGAAGCATATGATATTGCCATGAATATCTATGAAATAAATAAAAATAATAAAAGTAATAAGGAGATAGAACAAATAATATCTAATATTTTTTCAGGAGTTACTTTTAATAATGGTAGAGGATATTTTTTTGGTGGAAGAAACCAAGATGGGATACTTTTATTTGATAATGGATCTAAATATGAAGGAAGTAAAATATTAAATTATAAAAATTCTCAAGGTAAGTATACCTTTAAAAATATGCAGCAAGTTTTATCTTCAAAGGGTGAAGGCTTCTATGAATATATATGGGCACATCCAGATACTCCTGGGTATGATCATAGAAAAATTTCTTTCTTAAAATTATTAAAACCATTAAATATTTGGATAGGAACTGGGGAATATTATGAGGATTTCAAGAATGAAGAACAGCAAGAACTACTCGATAAAATCAAACGAATAAGTTTTGGAAAAGATGGCTATATTTTTGTATCTGATTTTGACGGTCTTAACTTGACAACTGGAGATAAAAATCAAAGTCAATTAATAGGCACTAATGAATGGGAGTTAGAAGGCTTTCATGGAGTAAAAATAGTCCAGGAGATGGCAAAGGCTGCCCAAAAAAAAGATGGTGGATTTATCTATTATAAATGGCACAAACCAACTAAAGATCAACCAGTAGACAAGATAACTTTTGTTAAAAAAGTTCCTGACTGGAATTGGATGGTAGGAACAGGAGTTTATCTAGATGATATTAATGATACCATACAAATACAAAAGGAAATGTTAAGAAAAAGTGTTATAGAACACATAGTAGAAGTTTGCTTTTTAATTTTCTTTTTAGTTAGTTTAGCACTTTTATTTGAATTACGTGTTATGAAAAGAATTAAAAGTATTATTAAATATGAAGAAAATGTATATGATACGCTTTTAAATCTTTCTGTCGATGGTATCTCTCTAGAAAATGATAATGGTAAAATATTAGATTGTAATGAAAATATCCATAAGATGTTAGGATATACAAAAAAAGAATTTTTAAACCTCTCTTTAGATGATCTAGAAGTAAAAAAAGAAGATATACAAAATATAGACTTGAATCTTTCAAAAGATCATATAGAAAGAAATAGTTATAAAGAAGTAACATTTATAAAAAAAGATGGAACTTTTCTTATAGGTGAGATCAATACCTCAATCTTAGAAGTCGCAAAAAATAAAAGACAGATTACTTTCTTAAGAGATATTACCCAAAGAAAGATATTAGAAAAACATCTAAAGGAACTTTCAATTAGAGATGGTTTAACTCAACTCTATAATAGAAGATATATTTTTAAAATGTTCCAACTTGAAATTGAAAAATTTGAAAAAAATAATCATCCTCTATCGATCTCAATTATAGATATCGATCATTTTAAAAAAATTAATGATAGATTTGGACATATTATGGGAGATGAAGTTTTAAAAAACATTGCTAATGTTCTGGGAAGAAATTTAAGATATGGCGATCATATTGGAAGATATGGTGGAGAAGAATTTCTAATTATACTTCCAAATACAAGATCAGAAGAGGCCTTAGAGATAATACAAAGGATAAAAACTATAGTCAATGAATTAGTATGGAAAGAAAAAGACCTTAGAGTTAGTTTTAGTGGTGGAATAGTCGAGATAAATTTAAAAAATTCCTATGATAAATTAGAAGATGCTATAGATATAGCAGATAAACTTTTGTATAAAGCTAAAGATAATGGAAGAAATCGAATAGAGGTATTAGTAAAAAATTAATTAAAATAAAAGATAGACATAACTTTTTGTAGTTATGTCTATCTTTTATTTTTATATCTAATTGTTAACAATAATTTTTGTAAAAATTATAAGTATAAATTTTCCTGGGATTGTAAATAATGTAGATAGCACCCAATATTTAAAAAAATTTATTTCTGTCAATCCATAAACATAGTTTTGTATGTTAGAGGGAAAAATAGGAACAAGCCTTGTAGTCATAAGAATACGCCAGTCGTAATTTTTAACTCCTTGATCAATTTTTTTAAAAGTCGTAGTCTTTCCAAATTTTTTTTCTATGAATTCAAAAGCTATATATCTAGCACTTAAAAATGATGCTGCCATTCCTAAAGATGAACCTATTATAGCATAGAAGATCCCTAATTTTGCTCCAAATAAAATCCCTGACAAAATAGTAACAGGAATCGCTGGAAGAAGAAACAAACATATAATAATATAAAAAAGAATATATATACTAGGTGCCATTATTCCGAAACTTAATATTTTTTTCCTTAATTCTTCTATTCCATCTAATGAAGTATAATCAAACACTCCTTGAGATCTTAAAAATCCGAAGATAGCTATAAATAGAACGATGAATAAAAATTTTTTCATATCCTTCCTCCTCAATTCTATAGTTTTATTATACCATGAATTTAAAAGATCTTTTTACTTTCTTTTTTTATATATGAGTTGACATTCATATGACTTTTAAGGTAATATATGAATAGGTACTCATACATATTTTATTTTAAAGGAGATTAACTATGAAAAAAGAAATTATATATAATGTTAAAAATCTACATTGTGGTGGTTGTGCTGCTAAGATAGAAGATGCAATAAATTCACTTTCATATATAGAAAGCGCTAATTTAAATTTTATGAAAAAAACTCTACTCATAAAATTGAAAGATGAAAAAAAAGATCTTTTAAAAGAATTAAATAAATTAGCCGATAGACTAGAACCTGGAACAATTATTGAAAATATTAGTTCTGAAAAAAATTTAAAAACTACATACAATGTAGGAGGATTACATTGTGGTAGTTGTGCCTCGAAAGTTGAAGGTGCAATAAATAGACTTCCTAATGTTTCCCAAGCTACAATAAATTTTATGAAAAAAATATTAGTTGTTGAGTTCTCTGGAGATTCAGATAACTTTTTAAAAGATATCCAAATCTTAGCAGATAAGATTGAACCAGGAACTACAATCTCTAGGATAGAAGAAGACCTCAGTGAAGAATATATAGAAAATAAAAAAAATATTATTCCTACCAAAGATAAAAATTATAAGGAAGAGATTAAAATAGGTATTGCTTTATCTTTATTTTTTCTAGGAACTTTCGGAATAGAAGGAGAAAAATTTAAATTAGCTATACTTATCTTGGCCTATATAATTTCTGGTGGAAATGTAGTATTAAGATCCTTTAAAAATATCTCCCGTGGAAATATATTTGATGAAAATTTCTTGATGACCATTGCAACTTTTGGTGCCTTTTTTGTAGGAGAACATTCAGAAGCTGTTGGAGTTATGTTATTTTATCAAATAGGAGAATATTTCCAAGGAAGAGCAGTAGATAACTCTAGAAAATCTATAGAAAATTTAATGGATATAAGACCAGATTTTGCAAATATAAAAATTGATAATATATTAAAAAAAGTTAAACCTGAAAGTGTTAAAGTTGGAACAATAATTGTTGTTAAGCCTGGAGAAAAGATACCACTAGATGGAATTATTATATCTGGAGCTGCAGCTCTAGATACTTCGGCACTAACTGGTGAAGCACTTCCTCTAGATGTTAGATCTGGAGATAGAGTGCTGAGTGGTAGTATAAATAAAAATGGTGTCATCGAAATTAAAGTAGAAAAAGATTTTTATCATTCTACAGTTAGTAAGATCCTAGAATTAGTAGAAAATGCCAGTAATAAAAAAGCGGAAACTGAAAAGTTTATAACTAAATTTGCAAAATATTATACTCCAGCAGTAGTATCCATTGCAGCCATTACAGTTATAATCCCACCATTGTTTGTAGGAGATTTTAATACATGGTTATATAGAGCCCTAATATTTTTAGTTATCTCTTGTCCATGTGCGTTAGTA
>DDQV01000123.1:0-21499 GCA_002342785.1 Fusobacteriaceae bacterium UBA2433
GTCCTTGACAAAGGTTACAGTATAATCTAAACAACTTCTTTTAGATTCTAGAATAACTTTATCTAATGGTAAAAATATTAGGATATCAGACGTAGCGGAACTAGTAATAGAAGAGGGACCATCTCAAATAGAAAAAAAAGATAATAAAAGAAAAGTAACTATATATGCAAATTTAGAAAAGGGATATGATATTGAAGGCGCAGAACAAAGTATAGTAAAGGCTCTTGATGAAATTGGTATTCCAGAAGGTGTTACCTATGATTCTAGTGGTGATGGAAATGATATGTCTAAGATATTTAGTCAATTATCGAGTACATTTGTATTGGGTATATTTATGATATATTTTATATTAGTATGGCAATTTGAATCATTTATACTTCCTTTAATCATAGTATTTTCTATACCTTTATCAACAATGGGAGCATTATTTGGACTCTATTTAACAGGAAGAAGTTTAGATGCTATGGTATTTGTAGGGATAGTTATGTTAGTTGGAATAGTAGTAAATAATGCTATAGTCTTAATTGATTTTATAAAACATAGGATAGAATTGGGAGATAATATTTCAAGAGCGGTTATAACAGCTGGAAAAACTAGACTTAGGCCAATACTTATGACAACAATGACAACTGTTCTTGGAATGATACCATTAGCAATAAGTAACGGAGAGGGAGCAGAGATGTATAATGGAATGGCATTTGTAGTAGTAGTAGGGTTGTCTATAGCAACTTTTTTAACGTTACTTCTTATACCTGCGATATATTATATAGTAGAAGATATGAGAGAACGTACAATTTATTTTTTTGAAAAAAATTTTTTAAAGACAGAAAAATAAGAATTGATATAATAGAATAAAAAAAGGGAGAGAATAATGGAAAATTATATACTATAAGTGAAATTTCTAAAAAATTTGGGGTGTCGTGCCACACCTTTCGACATTATGATAAAGAGGGAATTTTAAAACCTGAAATGAGGAATGAAAAAAATGGATACAGATACTACTGTGTGAAGCAGTTTCCAATACTAGAAATTATTATTCATCTTAGAAGTCTAAAATTATCTATAGGTCATATAAAAAAACATTTAGATAAACTTAATTATAGTTATACCTATAATCTTATAGATGAACAGATTAAAAAAAATCGTATAGAGATTGAGAAATTCCTAAAAACTGAAAGGAAACTTATAAAAGAGAAAGAACACTTCTATGAGTTAAAAGAGGCAGAAAACAAAATAAATATACCTTTTATTGAAAAGTTGAGTGAAAACAGAGGAATAATTTTAAAAGTAGAGGTAACTTCTATGGAAGATTTTCATAAAGGAATTGAAAAAATTAATAATATCATGAAAAATAATTCTTGGAAACAGGATAATATTTTTGGTTTTTTAATTAAACAAGAAGATATAGAAAAAGAAAAATTTAGGGGGAATTTTATGGTTGTTTTTAACGAGGTAGAAGGGTTTGAAGATATATATACTCTGAAATCTGGAAAGTATGTCTGTATGTATATAAGGCAGAGAGTCCATGATATGAATTTTGACTATAATATTCTTTTTGAATGGATTGAAAAAAAGGATATGTGATCTGTGGGGATCTCTTTATAGAGTTATTTTCAGGGCCTGGTATTGCAAAAAATAGAAGTGATTTTTTGAGAAAATTAAAGGTACCTGTAAAATAAATTATTTTGAATATGTAACCACTTGCCCTTTTGAGAATACTTTATCTTATCAAAAAATGTGTAAAAATAGGAGTTTTCAATATAAATGATTATTTTAAAAAGGAGTTAAGTAATGAATAGATTAGAAAGATTAGAAAATGAAAAAATTTTCAATTCTAGCTATTGTTGGAATGTTAGTATTTGCATTGTATAACATAGTCGATAGAATATTTATTGGAAAGGGATTAGGAGCTTATGCAATGACTGGTCTGAGTATCTATTTTCCTATCTTTACAATATATATTGCCATTGGAATGTTAATTGGTCAAGGGGGAGGGAGTGTTTTATCAATCAAGCTTGGAGAACATGATAGTGATGGTGCTCACAAAGCTCTTGGTAATACTTTTACCTTATTTACTATTTCAAGTATAGTGCTGACCATACTGGGAAATATATATATTGATCAGATATTAACAATATTTGGAGCTACTGAAAACACCCTAACTTATGCCTAGGAATATATCTATGTTATTAATAATCTAGTAATTTTTAATTTTTTGTCCATAGAAATAAATAACTTAATCAGGTCGGAAGGGAATTCTAAGTTGGCAATGAATAGTATGATAATTGGAGCTTTTATTAATATTGTCTTTGATCCTATTCTTATTTTTTATTTTGATATGGGAATTAAAGGAGCTGCCTACGCTACTATCTTTTCAAATATAATAGTAAGTTTAATAAATTTACATTATTTTACCTTGAGTAAGAATAGCCATATTAAACTTAGGGTTAAAGATCTTATATTAGACTTAGAAACTGTAAAGAAGATTCTCTCCATTGGTATTTCTCCATTTTCACTTCAATTGACAACGAGTCTAACTTCTGTATTATGTAATAAAATGCTTCTTAGCCAGGGAGGCGATCTTGCTGTGGGAGCTATGGGTATTGTAAACAGTATCTATCTATTTCTTGGTATGACTATGAGTGGTATTAGCTCTGGCAGCCAGCCAATATTAGGTTATAACTATGGTGCGAAGAAACACGGGAGGGTATTAGAAACTCTTAAGGTCTCTATAATTGCTGCTGTTGGGGTAGGTTCGATAATAACAATTACTACACTTTTATTTCCCAATTTCTTTATTAATCTATTTAATGATGGGAATCAAGAAATTCTTAGGATAGGTAGTCGTGGAATTAGGATATACTTCCTTCTTATTCCACTTAATTGTTTTTATATAATAGGGACAAATTTTTTCCAATATATAAATAATGCAATGAAATCAGTTGTTCTTAATTTGTTAAGACAGGTTTTATTATTTATACCATTACTGTTTATATTACCAAAATATTTTGGTATAGATGGGGTTTGGATGGTATTTCTTACAAGTGATGTTATTATATTTATAATAACAAGATATTTTTTAAAAAAACATGTAAAAAATGTTTAGACTGAAACTGATTTTTTTCAAATAATCACAATTAGAATAAAGCACTCTAAAGAGTACTTTTTATGATATTCTCATAGTCTACAGAGGAATAATTTTTTGATCACTCATTGGATCTAAAAAAATTATTTTAATAAAAAAACTTTTAGATAAAGGTTGTACTCTAGAAAAATATATTGAAAAAATAGGATCACGCCTTCATAAGTTATACCAGAAGAATTTCGTTTTGAGTCTTTTAAACTTAATTATCTTTGTTCTTTAAATGCTTTTTTTCAACTATTACTTTTGGTTGAATTTTCTGATTTTCCTATAAAAAAACCATAAAACTAACATTTTTTCAAATGTTTAGTTTTATGGTTTTAGTTTCTTAAATCAAGAATTTTTATTTATTTTTTTACCTACTTTATTTCCTCAAATTTAATAACTTTATCGAAGTGAGAGTTGTTACCTTTTTCTTTTATAATACTTTCACTATTTACAGTGGAATAATATTTTTGCTCGATAAATTTAGTCATTATTTCTATAAATTCTGGAATATCTTTTTTAGATGTAGCCAAAACTTCAGATTTTTCTCTTTCCATATCTTCTAAATCTATATTATACAAATAGTGGGTATATGATAAATTCATAAGGGTATCAGGAGTGTAGGCTTGATAATATTTTGCCATACTTTTTAGGATAAAACCATCAAATTTTTCTTGTTTTATATTTAGTTCACTCTCTAAATATTTTGGAATATCTTTATAGGTATCAATAGTTTTATCTATCTCTCCATCTCTATAAGATGAAGCTACAATATCTTTATTTAATGTGATATAGAACCAAGCTCCATAGGCACCATTTTGTACACGGATCTTATTGTTTAAATATTCGTTGATCATATTAGACATAATTTTATATTTCCCGCTGTATTTATATTTCATATCTACTAGGTTATTTCCCCAAGAAGTAGAACCATTTTGAGCAGGAACAGCAATAGCTAAATTAGAATTTTCCAACTTTCCATAATTTTTTTCAGGAGTAAGTCTATTATTCATCTTGTTTAAAAGGGGAGTAATATCTTTTTTAAAATTTTTGTAGTTACCTCTATTTGCATAAAAGATAAGTAAATTATGTTTGTTAAATATTTTTTTTCTTATCTCCTTCATATCTTTTTGTAGTTGTCCAAAGTTTTCATCATAATTTTCTAAGATATTATTTAGTTTGGTTAGCATAGGAGGATAGATATAGTAACCTCTTCCGTTAAAATTTATTTCTTCATCTAAATAATAGTTGTAGTTTGGATTGATCATAGACATAGCTTTTATTACTGATACTATATTGATGACGTTGGCATCTGAAGAACTAGTTAAAATTGAATCACGGAAACCTTCTAGTCTCTTTTTAATCTCTAGTTTATTATCAAAATTTCCATTTAAAAATAAGTTTTCTAATATATTATATACCTTTTTATTGTCTCCTTGAAGGTATTCAAAATTTATTACAAATCTTTTAGAGATACTATCTTTATCTAAAAGAACAGTTTTATTGCTTAAATTAAGTTTGAAAAAATATTTAGTTAAATTAGTAGAGATCTCCTCAAAGGAAAAGTCTTTGGTACTGCTAGTTGTCATTAAACGGGTAAATAATTCTGAATCTAATTTTTCAGACTGATTAAATCCATTGGTATCAAACTTTAAGGAGACTAAGTTGATATCATAAGTATTGATGTCGTTATCTACAAATGTAACACCATCTATAGATTCTTCATCTCTTTTCACAACAGAAATTTCAGAATCGGAAAGATCACTCAATTTTACACTAGGAATAGAATCTATAATTTTTTTATCTACAGGTTCCTTTGACCAAGTATTAAATTTTTTAATATTACTATTTAAGTTTTCTAACTCTATATCACTTAGATTTTTTTCAAACTTGTCTAATTTATTTTTTTCTAAAGTTTCATTTTTTGATAAAAGGTTTTCATCTGGACTGAAGAAAATTTCTAGTTTGTTAGTATTATTTACAAAATATTCACCTATTAGTTTTTTTATTTTTTCAGGATTTTGAGCCAGCTCTTCTAATATTTTTATCTTGTCATCTGAAATAAAAAGGTATGGTTTATCGTAGTAAAAATAACTAGTAGCTATACTTGTTGTTAGATCTGAGGCTCTTTCTTTAGAATATTGAGATTTAGCAAGTTGTTTTTTATAATCTCTCAAAGCTAGATCTATTATTTTTGGATCTATTCCTACTTTAGCAATCTCTTTCATCTTAGCATCCATTAATTTTCTAAATTTTTTCACTTCATCTTTCTTTGCACCTTGGATGAGACAATATCCTCTAGGTTGGATAGTATTATCATTATATAAACCAAAACTTCCACTAAACTTATTATCTACAAATAATTTTTTTAATGGAGATATCTCATAATCAGCTAAGAGAGATGTTATAAATGCAAGTTCTGGGATAGAAGTTTTTGGTTTCATAAGAGTTCCGTAAATGTAGATATTTGGTGATCCTTTAGGAGCTGGGTAATTTTCATTATGAAATTCATCTTTCAGTTGTGTATTTTGAGTCTCTATTGTGGCAATTTTTGTTTTTTCATATGGGCTATAATATTCATCTAGTTTAGCTAGTGTTTTTTTTATGTCTTGTTTTCCTGCTAAGACTACAATTGAGTTAGAAGGAGTGTAGTATTTTTCATGGGTTTTTTTAAGATGATTTAGATTTAAATTTGGTATACTACTAGGTAGTCCTCCAGAAGAAAATCTATAGTTTGCCATTTTATCTGGATACATGAGTCTATTCATTCTAAAAGATAGATTTCTGTAAGGATTAGAAAAAGCTCCCTTCATCTCATTATAGACTATCCCATTTATTATCAATTCATTATTATTTGGATTTCTGTCATATCTCCATCCCTCTCTTTTTAAGGTATTTTCATCTTCTAATACCAGTGGATTAAAAACTGCATCTAAATATATATCAAGTAGATTATCAAAAGATTTTGGTTCTACTGCTGAGAATGGATAAACTGTATAATCTTGTCCAGTCATAGCATTTAAAAATGACGGAATATTTTTTGTGTCTAATTCATAGAATAAATTTTTATCAGGATATTTTTTTGAACCTTGTAAAACAGCATGTTCAAATACATGGTTAACACCACTGTCGTCTACTACAGGAGTTTTAAATGCAATCCCAAAGACTTTTTCAGGAGATTGATCGTCTAAATAAATAACGCGAGCCCCTGTTTTTATATGTTCGTAGGTATAACTTTTAGCACCTAAGTTTTTAATTTCTCTAGTTTCAATAAGTTTGAATTTTTCTTTTTTTCTCTCTTCTTTCTTACCACAAGAGATAAGAAAAGAAAGTGTCATAAGTATTACAAATAGTTTCATAGTACCTCCATTTTTATATTTTTAAGGATAATAGAAGTTTACACTATATTGGATGTAATAACAAATTTTTAGATAGGGTATAGATAAATAAGGTATAATAAAGTTAGGATTATTATTAGTAATATAAGGAGGTGGAAGATGAAAAAAATCATATTATTGATAGCAGGAATATTAATTTTTACCTCTTGCTATAGGATAGATAGAAAAACTTATAAAGCAATAGGGTATAATGAAAGGGTTAGATTTATAATACTTCATTATACAGCTATTGATACAGATAGATCTATAAGAGCTTTAACTCAAGGAGATATAAGTGCACATTATTTAGTAACAGATAAAAAATGGGATTATATATATCAATTAGTTCCCCTTGAAAAAAGAGCATGGCATGCAGGTATAAGTGAATTTGCAGGAAGAACTAATCTAAATGACAGTTCTATTGGAATAGAAATTGTTAATAAAGGATATAAAAAAACAATTATAGATTTAGATTCAGAAAACGAAGTTAAAAATATAGCCAATAGAGAATTTTATCCCTATAAGGATTATCAAATAAAAAAAATAGGAAAACTTCTTCAAGATCTAGTTAAAAAATATAATATAATGCCTAAAAATATTTTAGGTCACTCAGATATATCACCTACAAGAAAACAAGATCCAGGGCCTATGTTCCCATGGGAAAGATTATATAAGGAATATGGTATAGGAGCATGGTATAATATGGATGATTTTAATAAATTTTATGATAAAAACTTATATGAAAAATATAGCTATGGAGATATTCAAATGGAACTTAGAAGGTATGGATATGGAATTAGAATAAGTGGAGTGAATGATGGGAAAACTATAAAAGTTATAGGAGCATTTCAATCTCATTTTAGACAGACTAAGGTAACAGGTGAGATGGATTTGGAGACTTTTGCAATTTTAAAAGCTCTCAATAAAAAATATAATTAAATTTCAATATCAATTGTCGTTAAGGTTATTAGTTTTCCAAGGGTTTTATTCGTGGAAAAAAAGTAAGAAATATGTTAAAATGTTGAGATATTATAAGGAATTTAGAGGAGGATTAAGAGCTGAGATGGAGATTAATAAATTGATAGTGAATAGTATATTTTATGCATTGCTTACGACTTTTTTTATTTTTTTATGGTTAAAAGAAAAAAAAGTGGTAGGGTGGATAAGAGTTTATAGGGATAGATTTTCAGAATTTGTAATAAGGAAATTAAATATAAGATCTAAAGGTGCAAAGACAGGAATAAAGAAAACCGTTAATTTCACAGAAGCTATAGGGTCAGCATTAATCTTGGTACTTATAATACAAAGATTCTATTTAGGAAATTTTTTAGTACCGACAGGTTCTATGATTCCAACTATTGTTCCAAAGGATAGATTGTTTGGAAATATGGTCATCTATAAATTTACGGAACCTTCAAGGGAGGATATAATTGTATTTAAAGAGCCAGTAGAAAATAAAGTTCTTTATACTAAAAGACTTATGGGTTTACCAGGAGAAACTGTAGAAATTGATGGTGAAAAATTAATTATAGATGGAAAACAAATTACTGATAGAAGATATTCTAATTTGGGAGAACTAGGATATAATCAATGGGTAGTTCCTAAAAAAGGAGATAAATTAACTATAATTCCTATGGAAAACTATAGTGAAGAGTTTAAACAGCAAAATGTAGATATAGCTAAAGTACAAAAATATTTATTAGACAAACCTGGAGCACTAAGTCAGGTATTGCCAGAGGTAAATTTTTATATAAATGGTAAAAAAACAGGAATGATATTAGATTATATTCATGATGAAAATATCTTACAGAAATTGTTATCTGGTAAAACTGTGGAAACTACTATACCTGAGGATTATTTCTTGGCGTTAGGAGACAATACTGACGGAAGTTATGATGGTAGGATGTGGGGATTTGTAGCACAAGATAGGATTAGAGGAAAAGCTTTTGTAAGATTTTGGCCGTTAAATAGAATTGGGTTATTAAAGTAGACCTAGGAGAAAAAATGATAGAGATAAGGGAGATAGAAGATAGTGAATTGATGGATCTTTTTCATATAGAACAGATTTCTTTTTTAAATAATTATAGGATCTCAACTCTAGTTGATATGTACGGGAATTCTTCTTATAAATTTCTTGGAATTTTTAATAGAAATAGGATAGTAGGTTATATAATATTACTCGATAGTATAGATATATATGAAGTAATAAAGATAGCCATTTCTCCTAACTATAGAAAAAAAGGATTAGGGAAAAAACTTTTAAATTATGTATTAGATGATTTAGATAAAAATTTAATCTTAGAGGTTAGAGTTTCAAATAAAGGGGCAATAAATCTATATGAAAGTCTAGGATTTAAAAAAATAAATATTCGAAAGGGCTATTATGCAGACACAGGAGAAGATGGGATAGTTTATTTATTTTCTAAATAAATAAAAATTTGGATTAGAGGTGAAGTTGTGGAATATAAGTTTATAGAAGATAAAGATATTATAGAATTTGCAGAAAGATATCTACAACTTTCATATTCTACTGAAAAGGAAGTAGGAGAGTTTTTTAGAGAATTAAAAAAGATAAAAGATATAAATTTTTTAGAGTTTATACATAGGATGAAGATAGAATTAAACAATAATAGAAAACATGATACAGTAAAATTTTTAAAAATTATAAGAGAGTATAGGAATCCTATTATGAGTAAAGCTATGAATAAGGTTAAGGGGTTGTCTAATTCTATAAAAAATAAGGAATTAAATGTTGAAATTCCTAAAAATTTAGAGGGAGATACGCTAACTTTAACATGGAAAATAAAAACTGAAGAAGATGTAGAAAAAATGATTAAACATTTAGAGAAAAAGAAAGAGGATATTAAAAAATTAATAACTGTCATAAAATGTGGCGGATAAAATATATTAGGAGTTGAAGAGAAAAATGATGAATGTGTATTCCAACCCGTTAGTAGAAAGATATGGATCTAAAGAGATGTTAGAAAACTTTTCACCCAATAAGAAATTTTCAAGTTGGAGAAGACTATGGATTGCTTTGGCAGAATCAGAAAAAGAATTAGGACTTAATATAACTGATGAACAAATAGCAGAGATGAAAAAATATGTAGATGACATTAATTATGATGTTGCAGCTAAGAGAGAATTAGAGGTAAGGCACGACGTAATGGCCCATGTACATGCATTTGGAATCCAATCTCCAAAAGCAGCTCCAATTATTCATTTAGGAGCTACTTCTGCTTATGTAGGAGATAATACAGATTTAATTCAAATAAAAGATGGATATGAAATATTAAAGAAAAAATTTATAAATATATTTAAAAATATGTCTGATTTCGCAATGGAATATAAAGACCTTCCTACTCTTGGATTTACACATTTTCAAGCTGCTCAACTTACTACAGTGGGAAAAAGAACTACATTGTGGTTACAAAGTTTAGCTTTAGATTTTGAAGAGTTAGAATTTAGAATGAAAAATATGAGATTTAGAGGGGTAAAGGGAACTACTGGAACTCAAGCTAGTTTTGAAGAATTATTTAATGGTGATTATGATAAAGTGAAGCAACTTGATATCATGGTTTCTAAAAAATTAGGTTTTGAGAAAAGATTTATGGTGACAGGTCAAACTTATGATAGAAAGATAGATTCAGAGACATTAAACTTATTATCAAATATAGCTCAAACAGCTCATAAATTAACTAATGATATTAGATTATTACAACATCTAAAAGAATTAGAGGAACCATTTGAAAAAAAACAAATTGGATCTTCAGCTATGGCATATAAGAGAAATCCAATGAGAAGTGAAAGGGTATCATCACTGGCTAAATTTGTAATAGCTATGCAACAAAGTACAGCTATGACAGCAGCTACTCAGTGGTTTGAAAGAACATTAGATGACTCAGCAAATAAGAGATTATCTGTACCGCAAGCATTTTTAGCAGTAGATTCGATTTTAGTAATTATTCAAAATATTTTTGATGGAATGGTAGTGTATCCAAAAATGATAGAGAAAAGAATAATGTCTGAACTACCATTTATGGCAACTGAATACATCATTATGGAAGGTGTAAAAAATGGTGGAGATAGACAAGAATTACATGAAAGAATAAGGGAACATTCTATGGAAGCAGGAAAACAAGTTAAGATAGAAGGTAAAGATAACGATCTTATTGAAAGAATCTTAGCTGATGAATACTTTAATATAGATAAAGAAAAGTTAATTAAAATCTTAGAGCCTAAAAACTTTATTGGATTTGCTCCTCAACAAACAGTGGAATTTTTAGAGGAAGAGATCAATCCAATAATAAAAAAATATGAACATCTACTTGGAATGGAAGCTGGCTTAAGGGTATAGTTGTGAGAAAAAATAAAAAAAGAGAGCTTTATTTAGTAGCCTTTGTGCTGCTAGCTCTCTATTTTTCATTGTTTGAAACTATTATTCCGAAACCTTTTCCATGGATGAAATTGGGGCTAGCTAATTTAGCTACAATAATAGTTTTAGTAAAATTTGATAAAAAAATGGCTTTTGAAGTTTTATTTTTAAGAATTTTTATTCAAGGGATGATGATTGGGACCCTATTCACTCCAGGTTTTTTTATAAGTCTCATATCTGGAATTATAAGTACAGGGACCATGTGTATTTTATATGATTTAAAAAAACATCTAAGTCTTGTGGCAATAAGTATTTTTTCAGCTATTACTCATAATATAGTACAGTTAATAGTAGTATACTTTCTTTTATTTAGAAATATTGATATCATGGGAAGATCTATACTAATATTTGTTATTATATTTTTAGGAATGGGAGTTGCTTCAGGTGGAGTAGTAGGAGTTATAGCGAGTAAATTAAAGTTGAGAAAAGTAAAAAAACTAAAATAAGATATTAAATTTATGAGATATAATTCAAAATTCATCTATAATAAATGAATTTTTTTAAATACGGGAGGATCTAAGATGGATGAAAGAAAATATTTTGGAACAGATGGGATAAGAGGTGAAGCTAATAGAGAATTAACAGTAGATATAGCTACTAGATTAGGATATGCATTGGCTTATTATTTAAAGAAAAAAAATCCAAATAAAAAAAAGATAAATGTAGTAATTGGAAGTGATACTAGGATATCTGGATATATGTTAAGATCAGCTTTAATGGCAGGGTTATCATCTATGGGTGTTCATATTACCTATGTAGGAGTATTGCCAACTCCAGGTGTAGCATATCTTACTCAAATAAAATCAGCTGATGCAGGAATAATGATATCTGCCTCTCATAATCCTGCTAAAGATAATGGAATAAAGATATTTAGAAGTAACGGAACAAAGTTACCAGATGAAATAGAATTAGAATTAGAAGGTTTAATGGATAATTATGGAGAAATCTCAAAGGAATGTGTTGCAGGAGATAAAGTAGGAAAAGTTCTTATGGAAGATGATGATTTTTTCTTATATAGAGATTTTTTATTATCTACCGTAAAGGGAGATTTTTCTGGAATGAAAATAATCTTAGATTCAGCAAATGGAGCAGCATTCGAATTAGCAAGATCTGTATTTTCAAGATTAGGAGCAGAGATAGTATCTATAAATGATCTACCTAATGGAACTAATATAAATGTAAATTGTGGGTCTACCCATCCAGAGATTTTATCTAAGGTTGTAGTTGGATATAGTGCAGATCTAGGACTAGCCTATGATGGAGACGCAGATAGATTAATGGCAGTAGATAAATTTGGAAATATAATAGATGGAGATAAGATCATATCTATACTAGCTTTAAATTTGAAAGAAAAAGATGAATTAAATAATAATAAAGTCGTTACTACTGTTATGAGTAATATGGGATTTGAAAAATATCTAGAGAACAAAGGAATCACTTTGGTAAGAGCTAATGTAGGAGATAGATATGTAATAGCTAAGATGAAGGAGCAAGGTCTCAATCTTGGTGGAGAACAATCTGGGCATATAATAATGTCTGACTATAATACCACAGGAGATGGAGTTTTAGTATCTTTAAAATTAGTAGAAGCACTACGTGATTGTGGTAAATCTATTGATGAATTAGTTTCTGGAATAGTTGATTGGCCTCAAGTTTTAATCAATGTAGTAGTGGAAAATTCTAAGAAAAATACTTGGAACGAAAATAGTGCAATAAAAGAGATTATAAAGACAAAGGAAAAAGAGATGGATGGATTAGGAAGAGTATTGGTTAGAACTTCTGGAACTGAACCTTTAGTCAGAGTTATGGTAGAAGGAAAAGATAAAGCACAGGTAGATTTAGTAGCAAATGAGATAGCGGAAGTAGTAAAAAAAGAATTAGTGTAACTAAATAAAAAGAGGTTCTTTATAAGAGTCTCTTTTTATCTAAAAAATAAAAAGAGAGGATGATGAATATGTATAAAAATTTTTCCAAAGTATACGATATAATGATGGAATATGCAGATTATGATGGGTGGGAAAATATCATCGAAGAAAAAATAAAAAGATATGGAGACTCTCCTAAAACTATTTTAGACTTAGGATGCGGTACTGGAGAAGTTCTTCTGAGATTACTTCCAAATTATGAGATGACAGGTGTTGATCTATCAAAAGAGATGGTTGAAATAGCCAGAAGAAAAGTAGATCAAGTTTCATTTTATATACAAGATATGAGACATTTAAAATTAGAAAAAAAACATGATGTTGTTATTTCTCTTTTTGATACCGTAAATCATTTAATCTCTTTAGAAGGTTTAAAGAAAACTTTTTCTAGTGTATGGGAAAACTTAAATGAAGATGGAATATATATTTTTGACATAGTTACAAGAGATCTCATAGAAGAGATGTTTCCAGGAGGAAACTTTATAGATGATAGGGGGGATATAGTTATTATTTGGGAACATGAAGAAGATATAGACGAGGGGATAGATTATATAGATACAACTTTTTTTGTAAAACAAAAAAATGGAATGTTTAAAAAAATAACGGAAGAATATGTAAAAAAAATATTTACTGTAGATGAGGTAATGAATATAGCTAAAGAGATTGGATTTAAAGTAGTAGAGGTAGAAGAAAATTCTGAATTGGCAGGGGAAAGAATATTTTTTACATTAAAAAAAAATGAAATTTTATAAGTCCATTTTTACTTTAAAAAATTTCTATATCTAAAAGATTTGGCATAGATTGATTGAAAAAATATTTTACTTTTCAAAGAAAAGAATATAGAAATGTTCAAAAGGAGAAAAGATGGAGAAAAATAAAAAAAATATAATGATAATATCTTATGTAATGTTTGCATATATGGGAATAGCTTTTCTATCTCAAGGTTCTTTAAAATTAGAGATGGCAGAAGATTTTAGAATAACTACATCAAAATTACAATATTTATTTACAATATTTGCAACTGCAAGTATGAGTATGGTAGTTGCTAATAAAGTTTTTTTAGAAAAAGTTCCTTTAAAGTTAGAGATCATTTTATCTAGTATATTTATATTGGTAGGAACATTTTTTATGATTCTCACAAAAAATTTAAATATATTTATGATTGGATTGATATTATCAGGTTTAGGAATTGGAATATATACATCGTTAGGCAATTATTTAATTGTAAATGCATTTACAAAAGATAGAAATAGGAAACTTAATTTTTTACATTTTTCATATTCTATAAGTGCAGTTGTAACTCCAATTATAGCAGCAGCATTGATTGGAATAAATCTTAATTGGAATACGGTATATATGATCCTTTTAATTTTGGTAGTTATAATTATAATTTTGGCTCTAAAAACTGATTTTAATGATATAAATTATAAAGAAGATAAAAAAGATAAAAAAAATGAAATTAAATTAGTTAGATGGGATTACAAAGTTTATTTATCAGCATCTATGCTTTTTTTATATGTTTTTACAGAGATGATATTTTCATATTGGATAGTAGAATATATGGTGGATAAAGGAGCTTATGGAGGGGAAGCTAAGATCTCTCTTTCTATATTTTGGTTGTTTATAGCAGGTGGAAGATTAATTGTAGCTAAAATAGGGCATAAATTTAAAGTAATAAATATAGTTATGTTTCTATTAATTACAGTTTTGATATCTTATTTTATTTTAATGTTAATTCAAGGAGTATGGATAATTTATATCTTTGTAGCTTTTCTGGGCCTTGGTTTTTCAAGTTTATATCCATCTATAATAGCCTTAGGTACTGAGGGAAGGAAAAATATAAGTCCGAGTTTAATGACTTTTATAATGACAGCTGGATCAGTAGGTGGGATAATATATTCTCCAATTTCTGGATGGATAAACAGTAATTTTAGTGTAATAATAACTATGGGAATAGGGCTAATAACTTCTATATTGATGTTGTTGATATTATTTATTTTAAAATTTAAAAAATAATGTTTTGTAATTAATAATTACTAAATATTGATAACAAAGAGTATAAAATTTTGACTTAATAATGTAAAAATAATACTCAAATTTTTAGTTTTATGCTATACTACTTTAGTGAAAATATTAACTTTTAAATTTTTTTTTAATTTAAATGTAATAAAACTGTAAAAAAATAGTGAAAAAAGTATAAAATTAATGAGAAACTAAATATTCAAAGCTTAAAACCATATTGATGTATTATTATATCAAGAGTTATTTAAAAATATATACTCCTTGACATAACCGACTAGCAGATAGTAAAGTATTTATATGAAACCTCAATAGGAGGATTTAATGTGGGAAATAAAAATGATATTTTTTATTATTTATCTTTATTAACTCAATTAGGATTAACTATAATATTTAGTATTTTAATTTGTATTTTTATCTATAAAGTGATTTCAAAATTTATAGGTGAGAATATATTTTTATTTATTTTTTTTATAGTATTTGGAGTTGTAGGGGGATTTTATAATGCTTATCGCCTCATAATGAAAAAAAAATAATTTTGTTAAAAAAATATTCAAAATTTTGAAAGGCTTGATTTTTAATGAAAAATAGAGTAGATTTATAAAATTAAAATAGATAAAAAATGAGGTAGAATAATGGGAAAAGAATTGAAGATACTCATAAGGAACAGTATAATAACATCAGCATCAATATTTATATATGGGATTATAAGTTGGGACAAATTAGTTTTATTAGCTATATTTGGTGGTTCTTTAGTATCACTTTTAACTCTGTATATGACTATAAGAGATGCGGAAGTTTCTGTACGGAGTTCAAATGCTAACAAATTAACGATATTAGGATATACCAAGAGATATTTTGTATATGGAATATTTTTATATATAATGGCTAAATTTTTCGGATTTAGTGGTATTGTAATGGGAGGAATGGGACTTTTAAATGTTAAGTTCAACATATTATTGTTTGGTGTTAATGGATTTATAAATAAATTAAAACACAGATTAAAAAATTAACTTCATGAAAGGAGGGTAGTTTACTATGAGTAAGAAACCAATGAGCTTTAAGGTCTTTGCAGGGATAGCGATAGTTGCAGCAGTAGTTATAAATTTTGTATTAAAAGTTGCTGCGAAAGCTGGAGCAGTAAGTATACTTACGCCACCGTTAGTCGAAGGACCCAAGGTAGTATTTTTTATACCGACTCCTCATAAATTTTCGTTTGCTATGGAAATAGCCAATGGGGAATATGGGATTCCTGTAACAATTACAGTTGTAACAACATGGGTATTGATAGCTTTATTTTTTCTAATTTTTAATTGGGGATTAAAAAATCTTGAGATGATACCAGGTAAAAAACAAGCATTTTTTGAGACATTATATGAAGTATATAATGGATTGGTAACACAGATGTTTGGTAAGAGGGGAAAGGAATTTATAGTGTATATATCAGCTTTAATAAGTTTTATAGTTATATCTAACATTACATCATTTTTTCCAATTCCAGGATTTAGCACAGTAGATGGACAATTGGTGATTTCACCATTACTTAGATCTCCATCAGCAGACATCAATACAACATTGGGGTTAGCACTTATAACAACATTTATGTTTTTATATGTTGCAATTAAAGAAAAAGGTCTAAAAGGATATGTAGGTGGATTGTGCGATCCAACACCTATAATGTTACCAATGAATATAATTGGAGAGTTAGCAAAACCAACGAATATATCTATGCGTTTGTTTGGAAATGCATTTGCAGGAATGGTTATTATGGGACTGCTATACATGGCAGCACCAGCAGTATTGCCAGCACCATTACATCTATACTTTGATCTATTCCAAGGTCTAGTACAAAGTTTTGTATTTACTATGTTAACAATGGTATACATTCAAGGATCAATGGCAACAGAAAATTAAGCAATAATAAAAATTATTTATAAAAAAAATTCAGGAGGTAAAAAATTATGGATATGATGACAGCAAAGACAATAATATTAGCAGCTTCAGCTTTAGGTGCTGGACTAGCAATGATCGCGGGACTAGGGCCAGGAATAGGAGAGGGTTATGCAGCAGGTAAAGCAGTAGAATCAGTAGCAAGACAACCAGAAGCTAAAGCAGATATAATCTCTACAATGGTAATGGGACAAGCAATATCAGAATCAACTGGTATCTACTCATTAGTAATTGCTTTAATATTATTATATGCAAATCCATTCATTGGATTATTAGGATAAACTAACTTGAATCTAATAGATAGATTTTAGATTAAATTTCTAAGAGAGGAGGTAGTTAGTTTGAAAGAGACAATTATGCCAGTTGTAGGTATAGACATCAACTTATTTTGGCAAATAATAAACTTTGTTATACTTATTTTTGTTTTCAAAAAATATTTTCATAAACCATTGAATGATTTTTTAGAAACAAGAAGGGAAAAAATAGCAGGAGAATTAACTCATGCTAAAAAAGATAGAGAGTTAGCAGCTAGTTTAAATGAAGAAGCAGCTAAGATGAAAAAAGCAGCAAAATTAGAAGCTCATAAAATAATCACTGCAGCTGAAAAAAAAGCTGAAGAAAGAAAAGAATATATACTTAAAGAAACAAATGCTACAAGAGAAAAGATGATAACAACAGCAGATGCAGATATCGCTAAAATGAAATCTCAAGCGAGAAAAGAATTGCAAGTTGAAGCTACAAAATTAGCAGCAATATTGGCTGAAAAGTTGATCAATGAAAAGATGAATAAAGAACTAGGAGGAAACTTACTAGACCAATTTATTGATGAGGTAGGGGATACTAAATGATAGGAGCTAAGGTAGGTAAAAGATATGCTGTAGCGATTTACGATATTGCTGCAAAGGAAAATAAAGTAACCGAAATTTACGATACTCTTAATTCTATTATGGAAACGTATTTAGAAAATTTAGAATTTAAAAATTTAGTAGCTCATCCACTTATTTCAAAAAAAGATAAGAAAGATTTTGTAAAAAAAATATTTCCTAAATTTGATGAAGTTGAGATGGATATAGTAGATTATTTGATCGATAGAGATAGATTATTAGATATTAGATCTATTGTGGCAGAATATCTAAAAATTTATTATGAAAGAAATCAAATAGTAGAAGTAGAAGCTACCTTTGCGTTAGAACCTAGTGAAGAACAAAAAGAAAATCTAATTAAAAAATTAGAAGCAAAGACAGGTAAAAAAATAAACTTAACTGTAAAGGTAGAAAGTTCTATTATCGCAGGTGGAATCTTAAAAATTGGGGATGAAATCATAGACGGTAGTATTAAAAGGCAACTAGAAACTTTATGGAAAAAATAGTGGTAGGAGGTGTACTAGTTGAAAATTAGACCGGAAGAGATCAGTTCGATTATAAGAACTGAAATCGAAAATTATAAAAAATCTTTAGATATAAAAACTTCAGGATCTGTAGTGGAAGTTGGAGACGGAATTGCTAGAATATACGGTTTAAGCAATGCAAAAGCCGGAGAATTATTAGAATTTCCAAATGGTGTAAGAGGATTGGTTCAAAACCTTGAGGAAAATAATGTAGGTGCGGTACTTTTAGGAGATCCAACTGCAGTAAAAGAAGGCGATGAAGTAAGAGCTACCGGAGAGATAGCATCTGTTCCAGCAGGAGAGGCATTATTAGGAAGAGTAGTAAATGCACTAGGAGATCCAATAGATGGTAAAGGTGAAATAAAAACTGATATCAGAATGAATATAGAAAGAAAAGCTACAGGAATTATTCAAAGAAAACCTGTACATGAGCCAATGCAAACTGGAATTAAATCGATAGATGGAATGGTTCCAATTGGTAGAGGGCAAAGAGAACTTATAATCGGAGATAGACAAACTGGTAAAACAGCAGTAGCTATCGATACAATTATAAATCAAAAAGGAACTGGAGTTAAGTGTGTTTATGTAGCGATTGGTCAAAAAAGATCAACTGTAGTAAATATAGTTAAAAAGCTAGAAGATGCAGGAGCTATGGAAAATACAATTGTAGTAGCTGCAACAGCATCTGAACCAGCTTCATTACAATATATTGCACCTTATTCTGGTGTAGCAATGGCAGAATATTTTTCAGAAAAGGGAGAGCACGTTTTAATCATCTATGATGATCTTACTAAACATGCCATCGCTTACAGAGAGATGTCGTTACTATTAAAAAGACCGCCAGGAAGAGAAGCATATCCTGGAGACGTTTTCTATTTACATAGTAGATTATTGGAGAGAGCGGCTAAGTTATCAGATAAGATGGGTGGTGGATCAATTACAGCATTACCAATTATTGAAACTCAAGCTGGAGACGTAGCAGCATATATTCCAACAAATGTAATTTCGATTACAGATGGACAAATATTTTTGACTACTGACCTATTTAATGCAGGACAAAGACCAGCAGTTGATGCAGGAATATCTGTATCAAGGGTTGGAGGAGCGGCTCAAGTAAAAGCTATGAAGCAAGTAGCTTCTAAAGTTAAATTAGAGTTATCTCAATATAATGAAGTATTATCTTTCTCACAATTTGGTTCTGACTTGGATAAAGCAACTAAAGCTCAGTTAGAAAGAGGACATAGGATCATGGCAATGTTAAAACAGGCTCAATATAGACCATATAAAGTAGAGGAGCAAGTAATCTCATTTTATTCTGTAACTAAAGGTCATTTAGATTCAGTTGCATTGGAAGATATCAGTAGATTTGAAAGTGATTTAATAGCTGATTTAAGAAATAATTCTACTATTTTAGATGAAATAGCAGAAAAACAAGCTTTAGATAAAGACTTAGAAGCTAAGATAGACAAAGCGGTATCAGAATTTAAAGTAAATTTTAGTTAAGTGAGGTGAGATTGTGGCTGCGAATATTAAAGAGATAAAGAGCAGGATCAAAGGAGTACAATCTACCCATAAAATAACTAAGGCAATGGAAGTTGTTTCTTCTACGAAATTTAAGAGATATTCTAAATTAGTAGAAGAATCAAGACCTTATTCAGAAGCTATGGATGGAATATTAAGTAATATTGCAACAGGTGTAAAGAGTGAGAAAAATTCTTTATTTGATGGAAAAGCTGAAGTTAAAAAGATAGGAGTTGTACTTATGACCTCTGATAGAGGACTTTGTGGTGGATTTAATTCTCAAGCAAGTAAGGCTCTTGAAAGATTAAAAGCAGAACATCCAGATAAGAAAGTTTCAATAATTGCCGTGGGAAAAAAAGGTAGAGATTATTGTAAAAAAAGAGATTATGATTTAAAGGGTGAATATATCCAGTTAATTCCAGAAAGTATGTTTGATAAAGCAAAAGAAATCAGTGAAAATATTATTGATTTTTATTTAGAAGATATATTTGATGAAGTATATATTATCTATTCAAAATTTGTTACAGTTATAAGTTCAAATCTTACAACTAAAAGACTTATTCCTATTGAAAAAGTAGAGAGTGAATCTAATGAACCATATATTTTTGAACCATCAGCAGAATATATATTGTCGACATTGTTGCCAAAATATTTAAATATAGTTTTATATCAAGCTATATTAGATAATACAGCAAGTGAGCATGCAGCTAGAAAAACTGCCATGAAAAGTGCAACAGACAATGCCGAAGAATTAGTAGAAGGTTTAACTCTGCAATTTAACAGAGCTAGACAAGCTGCCATAACACAAGAAATTGCGGAAATCGTAAGTGGATCGCTGGCACAGCAATAATAATAAAAGAGGAGGAGAACTTTGGAAAATAAAGGAACTCTTATACAGATAATAGGACCTGTAGTAGACGTAAAGTTCCCAGGAGATTTGCCAAAAATTTATAACGCTATCAAGATAGAGTTAGAAGATGGTAAAATTTTAGTTGCAGAAGTTCAACAACATTTGGGAAATAATGTTGTAAGAGCCGTTGCAATGGATGGAACAGATGGTTTACAAAGGGGAATGAAAGTAACAGATACTGGAGCAGCTATAACTATTCCAGTAGGAAGAGCAGTATTAGGTAGAATTTTAAATGTATTAGGTGAACCAATCGATGAAGCAGGAGAAGTAAATTCTGAAGAGACTGCTCCTATACATAGAGACGCACCAAGTTTTGAAGAGCAAGGAACAGGAGTAGAAATTCTTGAAACTGGAATCAAAGTAGTAGACTTATTAGCACCATATTTAAAAGGTGGAAAAATTGGTTTATTCGGAGGAGCAGGAGTAGGAAAAACTGTACTTATCATGGAACTTATCAATAATATTGCTAAGGGACATGGAGGACTTTCTGTATTCGCAGGAGTAGGAGAAAGAACAAGGGAAGGAAGAGACTTATTTGATGAGATGACTGAATCGGGAGTTTTAGATAAAACTTCATTAGTTTATGGTCAAATGAATGAACCACCTGGTGCAAGACAAAGGGTTGCATTAACTGGTCTTACAGTAGCTGAACATTTTAGAGATAAGGAAGGTCAAGATGTATTATTCTTTATTGATAATATCTTTAGATTTACTCAAGCAGGATCAGAGGTATCAGCGTTATTAGGAAGAATGCCTTCTGCCGTTGGATACCAACCAAACTTAGCAAGTGAGATGGGAACTCTTCAAGAGAGAATCACATCTACAAAAACTGGATCTATTACTTCGGTTCA
>DDQV01000123.1:21529-41052 GCA_002342785.1 Fusobacteriaceae bacterium UBA2433
CCTGCCGATGACCTTACTGACCCGGCTCCAGCAACAACATTTGCCCATCTAGATGCAACGACAGTTTTATCTAGAAGGATTGCATCATTAGGAATCTATCCAGCAGTAGATCCACTAGATTCTACATCTAGAGTTCTTGATCCACAAATTGTAGGACATGAACATTATAAAACTGCCAGAGATGTACAAGAGGTATTACAAAGATATAAAGAACTTCAAGATATCATCGCAATCTTAGGAATGGATGAATTATCTGATGAAGATAAATTAGCAGTTAGTAGAGCTAGAAAAATTGAAAGATTCTTCTCTCAACCATTTGCTGTAGCAGAACAATTTACTGGAATGTCTGGTAAATATGTTCCTGTAAAAGATACTATTAAAGGATTTAAAGAGATCTTAGATGGAGTGCATGATGAATTACCTGAGCAAGCTTTCCTATATGTAGGTACTATAGAAGAAGCTATTGCAAAGGGAAGAGACTTAATGAAGGGGGAATAAGATATGGCAACTTTTAAATTAGAAGTTATAACTCCTCTGAAAAAAGTATTAGAAGTAGAAGCAGAAAGGGTAATTTTGAGAACTTCAGAGGGTGATATGGGTATATTAGCAAAACATGCTCCTTTAGTTGCAGAATTAGCTGTAGGAGAGATGAAAATAAAATTTAACGGCACTGAGGAAAAATTCTTTGTAGCAGGTGGTTTTTTAGAGATCTCCAAAGATAGAACTTTAGTTTTAGCTGATGAAGCTATGAATATCAAGGATATTGATGTGGAATTAGCTAGAAAAGAAGCAGAATTAGCAAAACAAAAATTATCTAAGTTAAAAGAGGATAGAGATATTGCGGTAACGCAAAAAGCTCTTAACTCAGCTTTGACTAAGATAGGAATGGTAGAAGGAAAATAAATAGTATAATAAAAAGGAAAGATTTTATATCTTTCCTTTTTTTATCTTTTAAAAATCCGTTTTATTGTCTACTAGCCATCCACTAATCCAAAGCATAAGAGTAGTTATTAAAATTATTATGATAGTAGATACTGCAGTACCAATAGAAGATATTTCGTTTAAACTATCCCAAAAGATAAGATTAAAGATCTTAGACAAAAGAGACATAACAACGATAACTATAAGGGTTTTAAATTTTAATTTAGAGAGAAATGTCTTAGTTATAACAATACTTAAAAATACCAGTGAGAAGAAACTACCTAATGTAACAACTCCTAAAAAAATTCTTTTAATAACAGTAAGATCACTCTGCAAATAATTGATAAATTTTACTCCCTCTTGTGGTGAAATATAATAAAAATTTGCAAATGAGAGGAGAAAAGTAAATAAAAATAAACATAGTCCCAAGATAAGTGTAGCTAAAAATTTTGAAGAAATAATTTTAAATCCACTGTTAGGAGTCATAAAAACCATAGTACGATCTGTAGAGTTCATGTCTTTAAAAAAATTACTAATTGATGAATATAAAAATGCAATATAACTAATAAAAAATATTAGGAAGTGTAGTTGTAAACCTATAAAAGGATTGTTAGTAATATTACTGTTATTTGTATAGATCGAATAAATTCTATGTAATTGTAGTAATAAAAATACAGTTCCTAATATTATAAATAATTTTTTTCGTTTTAATATTTCAAATTGAATTAAATTAAACATTGTATACCTCCCAATAAAGTGATTCTAAAGATTTGTTTTCAGTATCTCTAAGTTCTTCTAGATTGATATCTCTAATGAGGGACCCCTCATTTAAAAATAAGACTTGTTCTAAAATTAATTCCATTTCATTTAGAGCATGGGAGGAGATAAGGATAGTACTGTCTTTTGTAGTCATACTAATAATTGTATTTTTAATAAGATCTTTTGATATAATATCTATTCCATTTAATGGTTCATCAAACATATAAAATTCTACATCTCTAGCAAGACATAGAGTAACTTTTAATCTCATCTTCATTCCTGTTGAAAATGTTTCTATTTTTTCATTTAGAGGTAATTTCATATTTTCCAAGATTTGATATGCTTTTTCTAGGGAAAAATCTTCAAAATTATTGTTATAAAATTTTAAAATATCACAAGGCATAAGATTGGACATAAAGATGTCTTCTGTGGGCATAAAAGCAATATTTTTTCTAGTTTTAAATGAAATTTTATTGTTGTTAAAAGATAGAGATCCCTTAGTTGGTTTAACCAATCCGTAGATGATTTTCATAAGAGTTGTTTTACCACTTCCATTTGGACCTATCAACCCATAGACCATCCCTTTTTTAAATGAATATGAAAAGTTATTTAATGCTTTTTTCTTGAAATAACCCTTAGTTAAATTATTTATAATTAAATTTTCCATTGATCCTCCTCAATCTTTTTTAACATATTTATTGATTCCTCTAGTGATATATTGAGATCCTTCATATCACAAATAAATTTAGTTATTATATCACTAGCCATCTTCTTTTTTAGATTTTTTAATATGGTTTCATCTTCTACAACAAATGTTCCCATCCCCCTTTTAGTAAAAACAATATTTTCTAACTCTAACTCCTTATAGACTCTAGATACTGTGTTGGGATTAACTTTAAATTTTATTGAGAGTTCCCTTGTAGACATTAATTTTTCTCCAGGTTTTAATATCTTTAGGGATATATCTTGCTTTAATCTATCTATTATTTGTAAATAGATAGGGATATTTTTTTTGAAATCCATTTTTCCTCCTCTTTTCATTAGTGTCCTAGGTTGATAGTACACTAGTTTTATAATGAAGTCAAATAATTTATAGAAATATGATATAATAGTTTAAAAATTAATAGTTATATAAAAAATATAGAAAGGCGGTAGAAGGAGAATAATTTATGAATAAAACTAATAAAAACTTTAGACAAAAATTATTAAAGGCGATAAAATTAAATAATATAGAAACAGTGAAAATAATGTTAGAAAAAAATAATATTGATTTAAAATTTTGGAAAGATCCTACAGAGGTCATGGTTGAATTATTAAATAAAGATTATATTGAGATGTTTAAATTACTTATGAAACAAGAGATTGATCTAGATCCTGACTGTATAGATAATTCTAAAGTTTTAATATTAGCTTCTACTAATGGATATATAGAAATAGTGAAGCTATTATTAGATTTTAAAATAAATCTAAACGTAAAGGATAACAATAAATCAACAGGATTGACTATAGCTTGTGAGAATGGAGATATAGAGATAGTAAAATTATTATTAAAATCTAATGCAAATCCCAATATAAGAAATAGAAATGAAAATACAGGATTGATCATAGCTTGTGAGAATGAAGAGGAAGAAATAGTAAAATTATTATTAGATTCAAAAGCAGATTTAAATATAAAAGGTGAAAATGAATATACGGCATTGATTGCAGCTGTAGCAAATGAAAATAAAAAAATAATCAAGTTGTTATTAGATTCAAAAGCAGATTTAGATATTAAAAATATAGATGGAATAACACCGCTAATGTTAGCTACAGAAAATGGTAATATAGAGGTAGTAAAGCTTTTGCTAAATTTTAAATTAGATATAGATATGCAAGATAAAATAGGAAGAACGGCTCTAATAATAGGTTGCGAAAATAAAGAAAAAGAGATTGTAAAGTTGTTATTAGACTCAAAAGCAGATCCCAATATTCAAGATGAAGTAGGAAGGACAGCACTGGCAATAGTTTCTAAAAATGAAAATCAAGAAACGCAAAATTTTGTATTAGATCAAAAATTAGATTTTGACATGGGAAATGATTGGACCTCTTTAATACCGACAACTGATTGGGGTTATAAAGATATAATCAAGATGTTATTAGAAAATAATGCTAGCCTTAATATTAGAGATAATAATAATATTTCACCTTTGATGATCTTGTCTGAACTTGGTGACGATGAGATATTAGAACTTATAATAAATTGTCAATCTAATGATATAAGTGAAAAAAAATTATCTACTGCAATGATAGAAGAAAAAAAAGAGAAACCCTTTCAAGAAAAAATGAAGATAGATATGGATGTTTTTGAATCTCATTTAGATATATTTATTAATGATTCTAAGGAAAAAATAAATAAAAAAGTTGAAAAATCAAAAAAAACTTCTAGTGGGAGATTTAAAAATTTAGATAAAAATAAAAAAGTATTTATAGTAGATAGTTTTTTTAAATCTTATTTTGCCAAAAGATTAGATAAAGAGGAGTTTGAATTATTTTTATTTGAGAAAGGATATGAGATATTAGATGCAAAAGATCATCAAAATTTACGTCACGGGAATAGAATAAAAAAATTAAAGACAGAAAATAATTTTTTTGAGTTGAGGATAAATCGTGGAGATAGGATAATATTTACATTTAAAGAAGATGGGATTATATTTCTTTGTGTAGACAATCATAACAATGCAGTAAAGAGGGGAAAGAATACAGAGATAAATAATCTGATAAAACTTTCAGCAAAGGCAGAAGATATTTCTCAGATTGATACTAAGGATATAATTTTAAATCCTGTCTTTGAATATAATTCCTTAGAAGAAATAAAAAAAACTTATGAAAATAATCGAGAGTTATATAAATTAACAAGGGAACAACAAAATATTATAAATAAAAAACTTCCCATATGTTTATATGGTTCTGCTGGAAGTGGAAAAACCATTATGTTACTAAAAAAAATAGAGAAGATACTAAGGGATAATAAAGATGCAAAAATTTTATTTCTTACTCACAATAAAAAATTATTGAGATATACCAAGGGGTTATATGAAACCTATTCAGGGTATAGGTTAAAACAAATAAATTTTAAAGATATAAATGATTTTTTTAGGGAAGAACTATCTATTACAGATACAGAAGATAATTATTTCTCCTATGAAAAATTTAAGGAATGGTTTTTAAAAAAAAGTAGATATAATATTAAATTAAAAGATCTATCTGTACTAGAAGTTTTTAGTGAGATAAAAGGAATAATAAAAGGATTTGTAGGATTTCATGGAAAGAGAGATATAGAAAAAGAAAATATTATTTCTAAAAAGTATTATAGGGAACTTAAGAATAAATATTCCCTTTTAAAAAATGATGAAACTAGAGAATTGGTTTATTCTTTAGGGATAGACTATGAAAAACACTTAAAAAATGAAGGATATTATGATGAAAATGATTTGGCAATGAGATATTTAAAAGAGGAAAATAAAGGTTTTAAATATGATTTTATAGCCTGTGATGAAGTTCAAGATCTTACAGAGTTACAGATATTAAGTGTATTAGAAGTTATAAGAGATAAGAAAAATGTATTTTTGACTGGTGATAACAACCAAGCTATAAACTTATCGTTTTTTGATTTTGGTAGGTTAGAAACTCTTTACCGTGAAAACTATAACTTTAAAAAATTAGAAAATAGTGAGATCTCTATAAATTATAGAAGTGGTGAAAAGATAGTGAAATTAGCTAAAAAAATAGCTGAGATTAGGGAAGAAACACTTATAACAAATAAAAAAATAAGTTATAGGGAAAGATCGTCTATAAAGGAGGGAAACATACCCATCTTAGCTTCTTTTGATATAAATGATATATCTCAGTTAGAGGATAAAGATGTTATGATTATAGTTCCTAGTATTGAGCTAAAAAAAAATATGGGAAAAAAATATGAAAATACAATCTTAACAATCTATGAATCTAAGGGGATGGAAAGAGAAAATATTGTTTGTGTAGGTCTTGTAGATTATTTTAAAGATGATGTAGACAAAATAGTTAAAGTTATAAAAAATAATAATATAGAAAAATTATCAAATCATTATAGACATTTTTTCAACTTATTTTATGTAGCTGTGACAAGAGCTAAGAAAACTTTGATATTTTTAGATGATATAGATAATAGTTTTTTTAATTTATTAGAAAAATTATTATATAAGACAAGTAATAAAAATTGGTTGGACAATTTTATAGAGATAGAGGGGATGTCAGATGAAAAAATATTAAAATACGCAAAAGAATTTGAAGAAAAAGGACTATATTTTGAAGCATTAAAAAATTATAAAAAAATTAAAGATATTGATTCTAAGATTATATTGAAGATCGAGTCTTTTATAAAATTTGAAAATAAAAAATATAAAGAAGCTTTAGAAGGTTTTGAAAGATTAAAAATGTGGAATGAATCATTTGAGTGTGCTAAGAAGCTAAAAGATAAAAAAAGTAAAGATAGATATCAAATAAAAATATATGAAAAGGAAAAAAATTATCTTATGTTAGCTGAGTTTTATAATTTAAATCTACAATGGCAACTTGCCTTTGATACTTTTATTAAATATTTTAGAGAGGAAGATTCTAAATTAAATAAAGGTAATCAAATATTCTTTAATATTTTACCTAAAATAGATCCTCAAAAGATAGAAAAAAAAGACAAAGAATTTATTGTAGAAATTTTAGGAAAAAAATCTGTTTTTTATAGATTAGTTGTAGATATCCTTGTTTTAGATAGAAGATATAAAGAAGCTAAAGAGCTACTTGAACTACAAAAAAATAAAGATGAAGAAGATGAACTTAAGATAATTTTACTGAAAGAAAAAGAGATGTTATGTGATAAGAAGATTGGTAAAGTAGAGGGAAAAAAAGAAAAAAGGTTATATAAAAATTATTATTTAAATAGAGAGAGATAAATAAAATATCAATAGGAGGAAAAAGATGACAAGGGAAGAATTTTTAATATCGATAAAAACAACAGAAAAAAAGTTAAAAGAAGAAAAAAAAGAAGTTATAGAGATAGATGATGGTGACCCAGAGTGTTTAGGATGGGAAGTAAGATATATAGATGAGAATAAAACTGTAGAGATAGCTTTAGGATGTAAGTGTAGTACTAGTAACAACCTTCATAATAAATTATAGATATTTGTAGAGCCCCTAGAAATTTTTAGGGGCTCTTAGATTGAGATAAAATATTAGATTTAATCTAGAAAATTGAGGTATAATAAAAGAGTAATAATTTTATAGGTTATGAAAAAAAGATTTTATTTAATATGAAATTATCTTAAAAAAGGAGATAAAGTTATGATATTAGGTCTAACAGGTGGGATAGCTAGTGGAAAGAGTACAGTTAGTAAAAAATTAAAGGAACTAGGAAGCTATATAATAGATGCAGATAAAATATCAAGGGAAGTATCTGATTCTACAGAGATATTAAAAAAACTAGAGGAAAATTTTGGACTTCAAATAATAGATAGTGGTCATTTAGATCGTAAAAAATTGAGGGAACTAGTGTTTGAAAAAAAAGAAAAAAGAGAACTTTTAAATAGTATTATGCATCCTATAATAGAAAAAAAAATAGTAAAAGAGATAGAGGAGAATAAAAAAGAAAAATTAATAATATTAGATGTACCTCTCCTATATGAAACAAAATTAGAATATCTTTGTGATAAAGTTTTGGTAGTTAGTGTAGATGAAAAAATTCAAATAGAAAGATTAAAGGTGAGAGATAAGATAGAGAAAAAAATGGCTAAAAAAATAATTAGCACACAGATGCCTCTCACTGAAAAATTAAAAAAAGCAGATATACATATTGAAAATAATGGAAATTTAGATGAATTATTAGAAAAAACTAAAATGATATACACACAACTAACAATGTAAAAAAATGTTAAAAAATAGTATCTTTTAAATAAAAGGCCTTACTTTGAGTTCAAAGTAAAATATGTTATAATAACTAGTTGAAACATCTTTGAGATGTTAGTTTTTAGATAAAAAAATGGAGGAAAAAATTATGAAAAAAGAGGTTATAAGAGGCTTAGGTACTTGGTTTGGATTGGGAGAACTACCTAAAGCTCCGGGAACAATGGGAACTCTAGGAGCAATACCATTATTTTTTATGTTAAATTCATTTAGATTGGTAATAGCTGATGCTAGGTTATATAACTCATTTTATTTTATATTCTTAACAGGATTCTTTGTTCTGTCAATATATGTATCCGATAGATGTGAAAGAGAGATCTTTAAGGAAAAAGATCCACAAAAAGTAGTAATAGATGAGGTATTGGGATTTATGGTGACAATGTTTTTAGTTAATCCAGTTGGATATAAAGAAACTTTAGTAGCAGTTATCTTAGGTTTTTTACTTTTTAGATTCTTTGATATAACTAAGTTAGGTCCAATAGATAGATCACAGCAGTATGGTTCTGGAGTAGGAGTAGTGTTAGATGATTTTTTAGCAGGAGTAGTGGCAAATTTCTTATTGATAATGTTGATGACAATAATTTTCTAGGAGAGATAATATGGATGCGACGATTATACTAGTAGGAACAGAACTTCTAAGTGGAATGACTGTAGATACAAACAGTATATATATGGCCGAGGAACTTAATAAATATGGGATAGAGATAAGATATAAGTTAGTGGTAGGAGATAATATAAAAGATATTGTAGAAGCTATAAAATATGGAAGTTCAAAATCAGATTTAGTTATACTCAGTGGAGGATTAGGTCCAACTATGGATGATCTCACAAAACTAGCTATCTCTGAATTTTTAAATGTAGATCTAATAGTAGATAAGGAAGATTACTTAGATCTAAAAAATAAATATGAATCTTATAACCTTGTTTTAGAGGATAAAAATATAAGGGAAGCTGAAAAACCATTTGGCAGTCAGACTATTATTAACGATGTTGGAATGTGTAAGGGAATATACATAGATAAAATTGTAGCATTTCCTGGGGTACCTAGGGAACTTTATAATTTATTTCCTAAATTTTTAAAATTATTATCGTCTCAAGGAAAATTGAAAAAAAATATTTTTATAAAAGATGTTTTAGTTTGGGGGATCCCAGAATCTTTATTAGAAACTAAAGTTAGTTACTTATTTAAACTAAAAGGAATTCATTATGAGTTCTTGGTGAAAGATTATGGTATAATAATTAGACTTCAAACAATAGATGCTAATAGATCCGATGTAGATAAAATAATATTAGATCTGTATAAGATAATTGGAGAAAATATAATTGGTGAAGACGATGAAAGAATGGAAATTTTAATATATAAATATTTAAAAGATAAAAATTATTTTATTTCCCTTGCAGAATCTTGTACTGGAGGTTTGATCGCTTCTAAATTTATTGAGGTAGATGGAGTATCTAGTGTATTTAAAGAGGGGATAGTATGTTATAGCAACGAATCTAAACAAACCAGATTAAAAGTAAAAAAAGAAACTTTAGATCTCTATGGAGCAGTATCTTATGAAACTTGTGACGAGATGTTAAGTGGATTAGATACAGAAGTAAAAATAGCTACAACAGGAATAGCAGGACCAAATGGTGGGACTAAAGAAAAACCCGTAGGAACTGTATACATTGGAGTAGTTGTAGGAGAAAAAAAATACATAAAAAAATATCTCTTTAATGGAAATAGAGAAAAGATAAGAAGGCTTACCATGATGAGAGCTATGTTTGAAGTACTTAAAATTTTTAAAGGGGTGAAATAGGATGGCATTAGGGGAAAAGATAAAAAAATGTAGGAAAGATAAGGGGTATTCTTTGAGGCTTTTAGCTTCTAAGGTTAGCTTATCAGCTAGTTTTTTATCTCAAATAGAACAAGGGAAAGCATCTCCATCTATAGAAAATTTAAAGAAGATTGCTAATGAACTAGATGTAAGGGTAAGTTCTTTGATAGAGGAAGACGATGAAAAAAAAGATATAGATGTAGTAAGAAAATTTGAAAGAAATAAAGTGGAGAGTATCGATTCTAAAACGATGATATCTTTGTTGACTACTTCTAATATAGAAAAACATATGGAACCAATATTATATGAAATTGAACCTGGTGGAGAGAGTGGTAGAGATTATTATACACATAATGGTGAAGAGTTTATATTTGTATTACAGGGTCAATTAGAAGTTGAGATTGAAAGTAAAAATTATCAATTAAAAGAGGGAGATAGTCTATATTTTAAATCTACTCAAAAACATAAATTTAGAAATATTAATGATGAGTTAGCGAGGGCAATATGGGTTGTGACTCCTCCAACATTTTAAGGTGGTGAAAATGAAACCAAATTTAAAGGATATAAAAATAATAATTTTAGATGTAGATGGAACTATGACAGATGGAAAAATTTCATACGATAACAATAATATAGAGACAAAATCATTTAATGTAAAAGATGGAATGGCAATAGCCCAAGCTATAAAATATGGGATAAAAGTAGCTATAATAACTGGAAGGAACTCTAAAATAGTAGAAAATAGAGGGTCAGAGTTAGGAATTTTAGATATATATCAAGGTGTAGGAAATAAAATTGAAATCCTAGATAGATTACTTGAAAAATATAATTATGAATATAAAAATGTAGCTTATATGGGAGATGATATCAATGATATTCCTCCTATGATGAGAGCAAATTATGTAGGAATAACTGCAGATGCTGTATCAGATATAGAGGAATTTGCAGATTTTAAGAGTATATACAATGGTGGGTATGGAGCTGTAAGAGAATTTATAGAAACAATATTAAGAGCCAATGGAATATGGAGTAAGATTATAGAAAGTTATAGAAGTAAAAAGTAAAAAGAAGGAGTAAAATTATGAAAATAGAGCATTTAAATGTCACGAGGTTAATTAAGTTATTTATAGCAGGAAGTAGATGGATGTCTAAGTATGCGGATATATTAAATGATCTAAATGTATATCCTGTTCCAGATGGAGATACAGGAACAAATATGTCTATGACTATGCAATCTGTAGAAAATGAATTGGTTAAATTAAATCATGAACCTACAATGTCAGAGTTTTGTGAACTATTATCAGAAGCAATATTATTAGGAGCTAGAGGAAATTCAGGAACAATTTTATCACAGATTATTCAGGGATTTTTAAATGGATTTGAAAATAAAGAGGAGTTAAATATAGATGATATTACAAGATCTTTTGAAGAAGCTTCAAAATTAGCTTATAAAGCTGTTAGTGATCCTGTAGAAGGAACAATGCTTACAGTTATTAGAGTTATTGCTGAAAAGGCTAAGGAATATAATGGTCCTAAAGACGATTTTATTCCATATCTTTTATATGTTAAAGCAGCAGCTTATGAAGCTGTTGAAGAAACTCCTAATCAATTATTAAAATTAAAAGAAGCAGGAGTTGTAGATGCAGGTGGAATGGGTGTATTTTATCTTATTGAAGGATTTGAAAAATCAATAACTGATTCTGAACTATTAAAAGATTTAGAAAGAATAGTAAAGAGTCAGGCTCATAGAAGGGAAAAACTTGGAGCTACGACTATTGATGTAGATATTGAGTTTAAATATTGTACTGAGTTTATCGTTCAGGCAGGAAAATTTAATATAGAAGATTTAAAAAAAGAGATAAAAGAATATGGTGACTCAATGGTAGTAGCTCAAAGTTCTACGAAAACTAAAACACATATCCATACAAATAATCCTGGAAGAGTGTTAGAAATAGCTATGAAATATGGTGGATTAGATAATATTAAGATAGATAATATGGAATTACAACATAGAAGTTTACACCTGTCTGAGGAAGATTTAATGAATCAAAACTCAGCTCATGTGATGATTCAAAATGAAAATACAGAGGGGAAAGCTTATTTTGCAATTGCAGATACCTATGAAGTCGGAGAGTTATTTATCAAATCTGGAGCGACATGTGTTCTTATTGGTGGACAGGGGCAAAATCCAAGTGTATCAGATATGGAGATGGCTATATCTAAGATAGATGCTAAAGAGATAATACTTTTACCGAATAATAAAAATATTATTTCTGCTGCAAAAATAGTAGCTGAAAGAGCAACTAAAAATGTAGAAGTTTATGAAACTAAGACTATGTTAGAAGGAAATTTTTATATAAAAAATAAATCTGAAAATTTAGAACAGGTAGTCAAAGATGCTAGAAGAAATAAATCTATTGAGATTACAAAAGCTGTAAGAGATACAAAAATTGGTGATCTTGTTATTGGTGAAGGAAACTATATAGCTTTAGTAAATGGAAAGATTATGTATGAAAATAAAAATTTAACAACTTTGATTAAAGATATCTATGATGAAAATATAGATGAAAACACTCTAAATGTATTTGCAGTATTAGGAAATGAAAGTACAGATGAGGGAAATATAGCGATAATAAATACTAAAGGGATAAAGCATGAGGAATTTATAGGAAAACAAGATAATTATTATTATTATCTATATATTGAAAATAAAGATCCAAATCAACCTGAAATAGCAATAATTACAGATTCTACTTCGGATTTGACCCCGGCACTTATTGGAGATCTATCTGTTAATATAATTCCTTTAAAGATAAAATTTGATGGAGATAAATATTATAAAGATGGGGTAGATATATCTAAAACAGATTTTTGGAATAAGATTATAACTGAAGGAGTAATACCTAAAACTTCTCAACCATCACCAGCAGAGTTTAAAAATTTATATCAAAGATTGTTAAAAAGAGGATATAAAAAAATAATAACAATACTTATCTCTAGTAAGTTAAGTGGAACTCAGCAAGCGGCAAAAGTAGCTCGTGGGATGTTACCAGAAGAGAAAGATATAGCTATAATTGATTCAAAAAATGTATGGTTAGGATCTGGGCATCTAGTTTTAGAAGCAGCAAAGATGGCTAAAGCAGGAGAATCTTTTGAGACAATTATAGGAAATATAGAAGAGATGAGAAATAAAGGAAAGATATACTTTGTTGTAGATGAACTAAAATATCTTGAAAGAGGTGGAAGGATAGGAAAAGCATCAGCAAAAATTGGTGGAGTATTAAATATAAAACCTATATTAAAAGTTGAAGATGGGGAAATTCACAGTGAGAAAAAAGCTATTGGAGACAAGGGTGCTATGAAATATATGGAAAAATTACTTAAACAAGAAGCAAAAAATGGATCCATAGTATTATATACTGCTTGGGGTGGAACTAAACATCAATCTGAAAATGCAGATGAACTTAGAAAATCAGTGGAAAAATTTAATAATGTTGATTATCGTTCAAGGTGTGAAATTGGTTCTACTATTGGGTCTCATTCAGGACCACTATATGGTATGGCTATATATCCAAAAATAAAATAACTATAAAAACTCAGTAGAAATACTGAGTTTTTATGGTTATATTTAAAATGTTTGTAAAAAATAATTATAGATATTATTATATTTTAGAGGATATTAAAATTTAAGTGATATATATATACTATAAAATTTTAAAATTATAAAAATAGATTAGGAAGGAAGGAATTTATTTGATATACTTAATTTAAAAACTAGATAGTTAATAGAAAGGAGGGAAATAAAAAATAAAATACAAACTTTTTTATGAGAAAGGACATAGAGGCAAAAAAGATTAAAAAATGTGGGGTGAGAAGATGATATGGGATAATGGAATGTTTTTATGGTTTATCTTAACTCTAATATTTATAGGAGTTGAGTTAGCACTCCCTGCACTAGTTAGTATATGGTTTGCTTTTGCAGCAACAATACTGACACTGATATCAGGGATGATAACAGATCCTATGAATGAATTTTATATTTTCGTAGGACTAAGTGGAATTTTTCTAATTTTGACTAGACCCATAGTTAAAAGACTTTTAAAGAAAAGAAAACCTATTGAAAGTAGGATATTTGGTCAAGATGTTGAGATATCTAAGGAGTTAGAAGCAGACATCTATGAAGTAAAATTAGATGGGAAATATTGGAGAGCTACTTGTAATAAAAAATTAGAAGTAGGGGATATTGGTATTGTAGAAAGAGTAGAAGGTAATAAATTAATACTTAAAAAGAAGATATAAAAGGAGGCAAACATGTTATTTTTATTTCCATTGATATTGGTAATAATATTATTAGTTGTAACTAATATAAGAATTGTACCACAATCACAAGCATATGTTATCGAGAGGTTAGGGGCCTATATGGATACTTGGAAAGTTGGTCTTAGGTTAAAAATTCCATTTGTTGATAGGATAGCTAAAAAAGTATCGTTAAAGGAACAAGTTATAGATTTTCCACCGCAACCAGTTATTACAAAAGATAATGTAACTATGCAAATAGATACAGTAATATATTTTCAAATTACCGATCCAAAGTTATATACCTATGGAGTAGAATATCCTCTAAGTGCTATTGAAAATTTATCAGCAACAACACTTAGAAATATTATAGGAGATTTAGAACTAGATACAACACTAACTTCTAGAGATGTTGTGAACACTAAGATGAGATCTGTTTTAGATGAAGCAACTGATCCATGGGGAATCAAAGTAAATAGAGTAGAGTTAAAAAATATTATACCACCAGCAGAGATTCAAGATGCTATGGAAAAACAAATGAAAGCTGAAAGGGAAAGAAGACAAAAAATACTTATTGCAGAGGGAGAAAAAACTTCATCAATATTAGTAGCAGAAGGAGAAAAACAATCAGCAATCTTAAGGGCAGAAGCTCACAAAGAATCAGCAATTAGAGTAGCAGAAGGAGATGCAGAAGCACTCTTAGAAGTAACTAAAGCCCAAGCAGAGTCATTAAAATTATTAAATGATTCACATCCAACTAAGGAAGTTTTATCTCTTAGAGCCATGGAAGCTTTTGTGAAAGTATCAGATGGGAAAGCAACTAAAATTATAATTCCATCAGAGTTACAAAATATAGTTAACCTGGCTACAGCTTTTACAGCAGCAGGAGAAGATAAAGTAAAATAAGTAATCAATGGAAAAGGTAATGTACAATATTTTGTATATTGCCTTTTTTATCAAAAATTATGGAGGGAATTGATGGAAATAATTTTAGAAAATCAAGATAAAAATATAATTGATCTATCTACTTGTAAGGGAAAAAAAGTTTTATTTTTCTATCCTAGAGCTAATACTCCTGGTTGTACAATAGAAACAAGGGAGTTTGGTGAATTTTATGAAAGTTTTAAAGAGTTAGGGATAGAAATTTTTGGAGTAAGTAAAGATACAGTGAAGAAACAATTTAATTTTGCAAAAAAATTAGAAACACCATTTAGTTTACTCAGTGATATTGGTGGTATTGTTTGTGAAAAATTTGAAGTTTGGCAAGAAAAAAAATTTATGGGGAAAACATCTATGGGAATAGTGAGATCTACATTTTTATTAGATGAAGATAATGAGATTATAAAAGAGTGGAGAAATGTAAAGGTAAAAGGGCATGTAGAGGAAGTCTTAAAGTTTTGTAAGGGGTGATCATATGAAATTTGATGCTATAATAAAAATTATTATCTATCTGATAATTTTTCGTGCAATTGTAGGGAAGATAAAGAAAAAACAAAATACAAGGTCTAATAAAAAGCAAGATTCTACTTTTAAAAAATATGATAGGCAAGAAATGCCAAATAGCAATGATAAACAAAAAAATAGAGAACAGAATAAAAAAGGAGAAATAAATAGATTTAGAGATATTATCCCTAAATCTAATAGATCTAGTTCACCTGAGGAAAGGATGAAACAAAGGGAAAAAGAATTAGAAAATATGAATAAAAGATAGAAAAAAGGTAATATACAAGAGAGTGTATATTACCTTTTTTCTTATTTTTTAAAATTGCCTTCAGAATCTCTATTTAGAATTAATTCATCTAACTCATTCTTATTATAGTGTACAACCTCTAAATCATAAAATTTATAGAATGAGAGACCTATTATACCCCAAACTCCTAAAACTATTATAGAAGGAAGACTTAAAGAACTATCTAGACCTGGGACCAATAGAAGTATTAAAAATATTACTCCTGAGACAGATCCTAAAATACTAGGTATAAATATTTTACCATATTCTTTTTTATATATTTTATAAGCTGAAAGACTGGTATATAGATACCCTATAGAAGCTCCTACACTAGAAGTTCCAACTATCCATAATAATACATTTCTACCAAACCAAGGAGCAATGAGAGATATTCCTAGGGTAAATAAAATTGCGTTTTTAGGAGTTTGATATTGAGAATCTAACTTACCAAAAAATTCTGGTAAGATCTTTCCTCTAGACATTGCAAATAAAAGTCTACTAGCTGCCATATAAAATCCATTTATCCCTGCTATGATGGCTGAAGTAAGGGCTATTATTAAAAGTATTATTCCTATTTTTCCAAAATAATATTCTGTAGTATATCCTGTTGCCCAAGATATTTTTCCATCTATGATTTGATTACTTGTAATCCCAAAAGAGGTAAAAAGAATAATTAAAATATAGATAAGAGCACCTACCATTATAGAAATTATTGCTAGTTGTGAGGCTTTTTTAGCTTCAAAATTTAATTCTTCGGCCATTTGTGGAATACAATCAAATCCTATAAATAACAATGGAGCGATAGATAGAATTTTTAATATTTTTATTAGGCTTATTGTTTCAGATTTTATAAATGACATGGTATTAGAGTTAGTTATTCCTACACGGGCAATAACTAGACTTAAAAATAAAAAGACTATTCCGACCAATAAAATAACCATAATTTTTTGTAGTTGAGAAGCTAACTTTATTCCTTTAATATTTAAATAAGCAAATAAGCAAAGAACAAATATAGCTATTCCGACTTCTCCTAAATAGATTTTAGATCCAGCTATACTATAAAGATAGCCTACTTCTAAAATTCCTGGCATTGTAAATCTAGCAACCAGTGCTAGTGCTGTAGCATTTAATGGGACAATACTTATATATGCAAGGGCTAAAAACCATCCACATGTTAAGGCATGTTTCCATCCAAAAGCGTCGTAGGTAAAGGCATATTCTCCCCCTGCTACTGGAAATTTATGAAGTAAATAACCATAATTTTTTTCTATCCCTACCATTATTAAAGCTCCAGCAACTATTGCGATAGTTGAGTTTAAAATTCCTGTCTTTAAGAATAAATCTCCTGGAAGAACAAAGGCTCCCCATCCAATAATAGCTCCGATAGCCAACGATAATATATCCAGTTTATTAATTTCTTTTTTTAACATAACCACTCCTTAAAAATAAAAAAACACTCTAACTCTACCACCATAAAGGTAGTAGAGTTAGAGTGTTTAAGTTTCGTCATATAGACTCACAATATGCCACATAAATAGCATAACTCATTGCCATAATCATGACCCTAAGTAAACCCCAGTTCTACAAATATTTTTTAATTAAATTTTTCTTTTTTTCAATTAGTTTGTATCTACACTATCTTAAAACATTGTAGAACTTGCCAACCAAGTAATCATTTAATTTACTTCATATTATATAATTAAACATATTATCATAATTTTGAATTTATTCAAAATTATTTATTAAATAAATTGTTCCTACTAGGTAAAAAAAAGAAAATACAAATGGTTTTAAGGTAAGAATAATAGATGATAGCATTGGATTTTCAGATTTAAAAAATCGAAGAGGAGGTTTTATTCGCTTAAAAATTAAGTGAGACAATTAAATTTACACTTTACAATTATTAATAAATTTTGAAATAAATTTGATAAATTTAAATATATATACTAGAATAACTATTGATTAAATAAAATTTTAATAAAGAGATGGTGAATAAAATTGTCAAAAGAAGATATTATATTGAAAGTTGCTTTAGAATTATTTTCAAAACATGGTTATAGTGGAGTTTCAACTAAACAAATTGCCAAGGAATCAAAAGTTAATGAGATAACTATTTTTAGAAAATTTGAAACAAAAAATAATCTTTTTCAACAAGTAATAAGTAAATATGCTAAAGAGGGAAATATTATTGAGAAACTTAAAAATGATCTAACAGGAATTATAGAAAAAGATCTTATGACATTTGGCATATATTTTTATCAATTTTTACAAAACAATGAATTTATGTATAAGATTCAAATAAAACAAGTTGATGAAAAACCTATGAAATTTACTAATTCTTTAAAATATAAAAAATTTTTTGTTGAATATTTAGAAGAAGCAAAGATAAAGGGACAATTTAATGGGAACAGTGAAAAAGTTGTTGTGTTGTTGTTATCAACGATAATGGGTCTATTTACTTTTAAAATTTTTACAACTGAATTTGTGGATAATGTTGATATAGCAGGGCTAATTAAAAATGAAATAAATAGAGTAATAGAAGATTATACTAGATAATATAATTTTCTATTTTTTTATTTTTAATTTGTAAGTAAGTACTTGCTTTTTTAAGGAAAATTGTATATCATTGTAGTAACTAATATTTGAGAGGTGAATAATCATATGAGAAAAGTGGTAGATAAGAAAATAGCGATTCAATCTATAAAGGATGGGATGTCTGTTATGGTGGGGGGATTTATGACAGCGGGAACTCCTGAATTTTTAATAGATGCTCTTGTAGAACAGGGAACTAAGGATCTGACTATTATTTGTAATGATGCAGGATATCCCGATAAAGGAGTTGGAAAATTAATTTCTAATGGGCAAGTAAAAAAACTTATAGCGTCCCATATAGGTTTAAATCCATTGGCTGGAAAATTAATGAGTGAAGGAAATCTAGAAGTGATATTAACACCTCAAGGAACTTTGATAGAACAAATTAGAGCAGGAGGAGGAGGACTTGGAGGAATATTAACACCAACTGGAGTAGGAACAATAGTTGAAAAAAATAAAGATGTTATAACTATAGATGGAAAAAAATATCTTTTGGAAAAATCTTTAAAAGCAGATATAGCATTAATTGGTGGTAGTGTATCAGATACAAAAGGAAATACGATATATAATTATACAACCAAAAATTTTAATCCTGTAATGGCTACTGCTGGAGAGATAGTAATAGTGGGAACTAAAAAAATTGTTGAGGTAGGGAAAATACATGTAGATAATGTAGACACTCCTTCAATATTTATAGATTATATTGTAGAGGGGAGGTAGATTATGGACATTAAAGAGATGATAGCCAGAAGAGTAGCAAAAGAATTAAAAGAAGGTGATGTTGTTAATCTAGGAATTGGATTACCAACTATGGTAAGTAATTATGTAAGAAAAGATTTAGATATTTTGTTTCAATCTGAAAATGGACTTGTTGGATTAGGTTCTACTCCTAAAAAAGATCAAGAAGATTATGAACTAACAAATGCAGGAGGAGAACCAGTTACGATCCTTTCCCATGGAGCAACTTTTGATAGTGCTATGTCATTTAATATTATAAGGGGAGGACATGTAGATGTTACAGTTTTAGGATCTCTTCAAGTAGATGAATCAGGAAGTTTAGCCAACTGGATAATTCCAGGAAAGATGGTTCCAGGTATGGGTGGAGCTATGGATCTAGTAGTTGGAGCAAAAAAAGTAATTATTGCAATGACTCATACTGCAAGGGGAAAAGCGAAAATTTTAAAAAAATGTACCCTTCCTGTTACTGCTGTAGGAGAAGTTAATTTAATTATAACTGAATTAGGAGTAATGGAAATATCTAGTGAAGGAATTATATTAAAAGAGATAGCTGAAAATATAAGTGTTGAAGATATTCAAAAAAATACAGAAGCTAAGTTGATAATAGATAAAAATTTAAAAATTATGGAAATTTAATTTTTTTATAGATCTAAATAAATTTAAAAAGGGGTGTTAAGAGATGTCAAAAGTATATATAG
>DDQV01000165.1 GCA_002342785.1 Fusobacteriaceae bacterium UBA2433
CCTTCCCACAAACAATTGAAATAATAAAATAGGAGGGATTATGTCAAAATTTAATCCACAAGTAATAACAAAAAAAGGTGAACAACTTATTGCTAGGGCATTATCTGAAAAAGGAGTTATACATTGGACAAGAATAGCTATTGGTGATGGTTCACTAGGAAGTGATCCAACAGAATTGGAAGATCTTGTTTCTCCCAAATTAGATGCTATTCTAATAAATTCAATTCCTTTAGGAGAAACATCAGAATTAATAACAAAGTTTTCTAATGAAGATATAGTTGAAGAATTTGATATCAAAGAATTAGGAATATTTGGAAAAATTGAAGGAGATGCAGAAAGTGTTTTATATTCTTATTCAACTGCTAATGATTGTAGTAGACTCCCTATCAATACAACCCCATTTGAAATGGAGTGGGCAATATACACGCAAGTAACAAATGGAGATAAAATAGATATTTTAATAAATCCAACATTGCAAATGTTAAATAAAGAAACAGCTGATGAATTATATGAAACTAAATTCCTTAAAAATAGTGCTTTTAATTTAAACAAAGCTACTGATAAAACATCTTTTTCAGAAACTGAACTGGCATCTATGGCTTTATTACAAGAAATAATAACATTTCTAAAAGAATATTCCGATGCTAATACAGCGGGATTAATTGATTCTGCACCAATTACACTAGATACACTTAATGAGTTAGCTAGAGCATTAGATGATGATCCTAATTTTGCAACAACAATAACTAATTTAATATCAGGGAAATTAAGTAAAGGAGAAGTCTCAGTTGACTATGATAATGGAGGAAAAATAGAAAATAAAATAAAGAATTTATTTTCTGATGTTGAGCTTTGGAGTGGAGATGTGAATGTCGGTCCTATTACTTTTACAGAAGCTTATACTAATTTCAATTTATTAGAGATAAATACAAGTGATGGAGAGAGTAAGTTAATTAGAACTAAAGCATTGACATCTAGAGGGTATATTGGTATTTGGGGAGGGACAATGGAACTTTTTGACCCTGCAGGGAATTCAAGGTATTGTTTAGACGGATATCTAAGAGTCACAGTTACTGATACAACAACTCTTGCTGTATCTTGTACTAGAACAGCTGAAAATAATAATCCTACTTTAACATCTATAATAGGAATTGGGAGGAAATAAATGAAATATATACTTACAAATAAACCACAGAAAATAAATGAAACAAAAGGAGAAATTCAAAATGTTTCAGTAAGACATGTAATTGTATTAGCGGCAGGGACTAGTATTCCATCAGTTGATACAAGTACAATCACTGTTAGACCTGGAGAATCATATCCATTTAAAACTGTTCTAGGGGAAGTTTTATATGCTTGGATTATAAATGCCAATGATGATGAAACTCTAGAGGTTTCAGTTATAAATTTTCTCTCGGAAGGAGAAGGAGGTGATACAGATATTTCAGCTATTGAAACAGAAATAATAAGTCAAGGCAAACAAATACAGAATTGTTATGAGAAACCACATGAAAGTTTAGATTATGCTCTATGGGTAGAAAATGGCGAGTTGAAGGAATGGTCTAAGGATGGGAAGAGTAAGCTCCAAACTTCTAATCAAGTAGGTAACGGGGATTCAGACACTCATTCTTTAAACGATAAAGGATTAAATGGCATTATTGGGCAAAATGATCTATATATTGGTAAAGGATATGAAAATTTAATAAAGAACACAGCTTTAGGAAATACTAGTTATACTAAAGATGGTTTTATATTTACTTTGGTTTGTAATACAGATGATGTCACTTCGAAATATATCACTATCGAATCGGGTCGTACAATTGCAAATACAGACTATACTCTTTCATGGGAAGTTTTAGAAGGAATAGAACATTTTAATTATGGTGTTTTATTTGGGACTTCTTTTGATCCCCAAGTACAATCATCATCACCTAAAGGAACATTAACTTCAACAAGCATAGCCGATCCAGCCGGTAATTGTGGGATATTATATATGAAACATGATTCTCCTTCGGGTGCTAAGGTTGTTGTTAAAGTTTCTATGACAAAGACATCAATTCCTGTCCCTTACATAAAAGACTCTATCCCTGATGGTAAATGCGTGCTAAATAGCCCTTGGACTTCTAAAGATCATAGCTTTATATTTAGCGGTTTCACACCTTCTTCTGAAAACTTATTTTTTAAACTATCAAATCGTTTAGGTATTCAAAGTTCTCAAGAAAGTTTCTATATGTCACAAGCAGATAAAACTAAAACGTATGATGCAATTCTTTCTGATTCTTATAGCTCTATATTCGAAGATGATGGGACTATTTATACTGGAGGGGTAGGAATCATAGATAGAGGAGTAACGGGTGGTGTAGTATGTTTAACTCGTAATTTGGAATATGGTGGAAGAGCAAATAGTTTCAAGGGAATATACTGCTATAGCTATGAAATTACAGAAGAAGAATTAGATGGAGAATTAGCAAAATGGAAAAACGGAAAAATAAAATTAGAGCCTATGGGTTTTGTAGAAAATATTCCTAATTCTAAAAAAAGAATGGATATATACGGTAATTTAAAAACTTATATTAATGCAACTGACTCAGAAAAGAATGAAGATATATGCTTAGCAAATGAAGGAGATATGTATGAGATTATAGACATGAATGGTGTCTCTTATGTAACTGTAGGAGTAGATGGATCTATAACGGCAGGAAGCAAAATAAAGAATGTAGCAGGTTATGTTGTAACAGATGATTTGGTCGCAACCTATCCTCTAAAATTAAGGGTGGTGAAATAAAATGAAAATTACATTATCTAAAAGATACTTACCTAAGAACTTCCCTATAAAGGGAGGAGGGATAATACAATTATATGAATATAATGAAGTGGAAAATGAAATTGGTGAAACTATTGATGAAGAAGGTGTAAAGACACCTATAATAATTAAGAGGGCTTATAATACATTTATAATTCCTTATTTAGATTCTTATTTTGTAGATGTAGAAGTTGGAGAGATAGAAGGGGAAAAACAATATAAAAAGTGGATTGATATAGATGAAAATTATAATGACCTGCTTGTTAAAGTTAAGAGTGGTGAGATAGAACAATTCTAAATTTGTTCTAGGGATAAAATAAAAAATAAAATAGGAGGATTATGATTTCTTTAGTTCAGTTAATATTAGAAGATCCAACTAGGGGGCTCCTTGCCCTCATCCTTATGTTCTGTCTACATCTTTGGAAAGAACAAGGGAAAATTAAAACAGAAGTTAAAAATGTGGAAAAGATGCTTGATAAAAAAAAGCTCGATAGAGAAGATTTTGATATATATAATAATGGTCATTCTAAAGAACATGAAGGGATTTTAGCACATCTTAAAACAGCTATAGAACTTCTCAAAGGAGGCAACAGATGAAAATCTCTAAACAAGGAATAGAACTTTTAAAGCATTTCGAGAGTTACGAAATGAAAGCTTATCAATGCCCTGCTGGAGTTTGGACTATTGGGTGGGGCTTTACTCAGATCAATGGTATAAGAGTTAAAAATAGCGATACTATGACCCTAGAAGAGGCAGACAAAGAACTGATAAAGCAATTAAGGACTTATGAAAATGTGGTGAAAAAAGCCATCATGATAAAAAAGATAAATCAGAATCAATATGATGCCCTGGTCTCACTTTGTTACAACATCGGAGGTTCTAGTTTTAGAATGTCTGACATAGTTAAATTGGTAAATAGTAGGAATTTTATAGGAGCTTGTAGGATTTTTAACCTATGGTCTAGTGCAGCTAAAAAAAGATCTAAAGGATTACTCAGAAGAAGAATGTCAGAAAGGAATTTATTTTGCAGTTGGTCAGATCCAATTGTAAAGGTCGTACCTGAAAATTATCAGGAAGCATATAAAGAACTATAAGGAGAGTTAAAAATGAAAGAAATATTAGGAAATCCATTAGTATTACAAATAGTGTTTGGAATTATATTATTAGTTTTACCATCACCATTAATGAAAAAAACAGGAGACAAGGTAGGAGATGCAATTGAAGGTGTAGGAGGAGAGGAAGCTAGGGATGTAGCTTACAAGATACTTACTAATTTTGCTGAAGGCTTAAAGAATTCCAAACATGATGGAAATATTAATTTAACTTCCAATGACCAGATAGATAGCGAGCTAGATAAATATAAGGTATCACTGGGTTTGGAGGATTTGCAATCAAAGGAAAAGGATTAGAATTTAAAATAGATCCAATTCATCATAAAACCAAACTTTTTCAGTTTAAAATTTTTAGGAGAGCTAATTCTATAAGGGAATTGTTTTGGGGATATAAAAAATAAAGTGAATGAATATTTTTTATATCTTGAGCATTTTATTTATTTATGTTATAAATAAAATAGCCCTGTTCCCAAGGATTTGGTAAAAACTTTTAAATTATAGTCTACGGACGGATATTGGGGGCTAAAAAATAATTTAAAAGAGGTGGTGGTTATTATGAATAATATTATTGATGTCTGCACTTGGATTTCTTCTATTCTATTCTTAATCGTAAACGTTTTTTTACAAAGTAACGAAATAGCTACCATATTCCTGGGGATGATAAAATGAAAATAACAAAATTTAAGCGTTATAAACAAGATAAAAAAAAGTATATAAATAAAGTTTTTAGCTATCGTAATATAAAATTGCAAAATAGAAATTATAGTCGGAAAAATTTTGATTACACTATAAATAAATTAGTAATATTTGAAAATTGCATTTTTGAACAAACAAAATTTAATGAAGCTAAAATTACTCAATGTTTATTTAAAAACTGTATTTTTAAAAATTTTGAGTTTTATAAAGTAGCATTTAGTAATGTAAGTTTTGAAAATTGTATTTTTGAAAATATTCTTTTTAATTTATCTTCGTTTAATTCATATATTTTTGATAAAAGAAATACTTTTAAGCATACTATTTTTTACCCTAGTAACTTACTCGGAATAGATAATTATATTCATAATAATACTACAGAAGATATTCAAAAAATAATTGAAAACTATAAATCAAATATATATATACTTCAATCAAATACTATTTTTAAAAAAACTAGGGGAAATAATTATTTTACTAAATCTATAAAAAAAGAATTGAAAAAAATAACTCCAAAAGAAGCTTTGAAATTAAAAATAAGTAAAAAACAAAGATTATCTGAAAATGCAAAAAGAAAAGAAAAAAGAAATCAATTATTACGAAAATCTTATGAAGATTCATTAATTGGCAAAAATAGAAAAATAGATGATGGTATAATTTTATTTTTTTCTAAAAAATATACTTTACTAGAGTTAGACCAAGGTTTTAAATATGCTTCTGAAAATATTAAAGTAAAATTTTCTAATCTAAGTATATTACTTAAATATATAGACAAAAGACTTAGTTTAAAATAAAATTTCTACAATAGAACTCTAATAATAAATATTCATAAAAATTAACTTTTTAAAGACATTAAATTTAGTGCCTTTTTATTTTTAAATAATATAAAGAAAAGTCTACCAATTAAGGTAAACTTTTCTTATTAAATATAATTTAGGAGCATTTTAGGAGCATTTTTAAAAAATCCCTCTGCAATCCCTTTATTTTCAATGGTTTCTATGGGTATAAGTCTATTCCCACTCAATAGTTGCTGGCGGTTTCGAAGAAATATCATAGGTTAATCTATTGATTCCTTTAACTTCATTTATAATTCTATTAGATACTTTTCCTAAGAATTCATATGGAAGGTGTGACCATGTAGCAGTCATAAAATCTATTGTATCAGCTGATCTGAGTACAGCTGTATATTCATAAGTTCTTTCGTCACCCATTACTCCTACAGATTTTACAGGTAATAATACTACGAATGCTTGACTTACTTTTTGATATAAATTAGCAGCTCTTAATTCGGAAATAAAAATATCATCTGCTTCTCTTAAGATATCAGCTTTTTCTTTATCTACAGCTCCTATAATTCTAATTCCTAATCCAGGTCCTGGAAATGGATGTCTATCGATCATATGATCAGGAATTCCTAATTCTCTACCAACTTTTCTTACTTCATCTTTAAATAATTCTCTAAGTGGTTCTAATAATTTAAATTCCATTTCCTCTGGTAATCCACCTACGTTATGGTGTGATTTAATAGTAGCAGATGGTCCTTTTACAGATTGAGATTCAATAACATCAGGATAGATAGTACCTTGAGCTAAGAACTCTGCATCTTTCATTTTTTGTTTTTGTTCGTCAAAAATTGCAATGAATTCATGACCAATTATTTTTCTTTTAGTTTCAGGATCTGAAACTCCTTCTAATTTATTTAAAAATCTTTCTTCAGCTTCTACACATTCTATATTCATTTTGTAATGTTCACCATAAGTTTCCATTACTTTTTTAGCTTCATTTTTTCTCATAAGACCTGTATCTACGAAAAAACAACTAAGTTGATCTCCAATAGCTTTATGAATAAGTACTGCAGCTACTGATGAATCTACTCCACCTGATAAAGCTAAGATTACTTTTTTGTCTCCTACAGTTTCTCTTATTGATTTTATTGTTTCATCAATATAATTACCCATTGACCAGTTTTTTTCACACTTACATACTTCTAACACAAAGTTTCCTAACATCTTAGTTCCCTCAGCTGAATGAGTTACTTCAGGATGGAATTGTACATTATAAATATTTTTTTCTGCATTATATAAAGTAGCTGTAGAAGAATCTGTATGAGCTAACTTTTCAAATCCTGGAGCTATTTTTGTAACGTGATCTCCATGAGACATCCATACTTCAGTTTCTTTTGAAACTCCTTTAAAGAAAGGATTTTCAGTTCCATCAATAATTACTTTTGCTTTACCAAATTCTTGTTTATCTGCTCTAGCTACTTCTCCACCTAATAGATGTTGAGTAAGTTGCATTCCATAACAGATTCCAAGGATAGGAATATTAAGATCAAACATTTCTTTATCTACTGTAGGAGCTCCTTCTAAATATACAGATGCAGGTCCTCCAGACATAATAATACCTTTTGGATTTCTGGCTTTTATTTTTTCTAAATCTTCATAATAGGGAACGACTTCGGCATAAACACCCATTTCCCTTACTCTTCTTGCAATCAATTGGTTATATTGAGAACCAAAATCTAAAATGACTATACTATTTTGTTTCATTGCATCCTCCTGTAATAAAAAAAACTCCATATAAATAAGCCCTCTGTATCTACAGTGAACCTATCTAAATAGAGTCTATACTTAGTAGACTTAGAATAGAGCTCACTCATAGATACTAATTTAAAGGTTAGTCGTAGACACATTGGACCGTATTTCCAATTTATATGAGTTATATTAATAATAATTTTAAAAAATATTACCACATATTCTATTAGATGTCAATATATTAACAGATCTAAAGGAAATAGAAGATCAACCTTCTATTCCTTTTCTTCCCATAACTCCATCATTATAATAGTGTTTTATCTCTTTCATCTCAGTTACAAGGTCTGCACGTTCAATAACTTCTTTAGGAGCATATCTTCCAGTTAATATTAATTCAGTTTCTTTTGGTTTTATATCTATTAGATGTAAAATTTCTTCAGGAGTAATTAAATTAAAAAATGTAGTTACGTTAATCTCATCTAAAACGACTAGATCATATTTTTTACTAAGCAAGATCTCTTCGACTCTTTTGTATCCTTCTTTTGCTATTTTTATATCTAGATCAGTGACTTGTTCTGGTGTAAAGATAAAATTTTCTGTTCCAAATCTTTCTACTAAAACTCCTAATTTTTTTAGAGTTTTTAGTTCTCCATATTTTTTTCCTTTCATAAATTGACCCATATAAACTTTAAAATCATGACCTAATGCTCTCATAATGAGCCCCATACTTGCGGTAGTTTTTCCCTTACCATTACCTGTATAGACTTGTACATATCCTTTCATTTTATCCTCCTACTATTTTTTTATAGAATATAAAGTTATCTTTCTATTCCTTTTCTTGTCATAACTCCGTCATAATAATAATGTTTTATCTCTTTCATCTCAGTTACAAGATCTGCTCGCTCAATAACTTCTTTAGGAACATATCTTCCAGTTAATATTAATTCAGTTTCTTTTGGTTTTATATCTATTAGATGTAAAATTTCTTCAGGAGTAATTAAATTAAAAAATGTAGAGACATTGATTTCATCTAAAATTATTAGATCATATTTTTTACTTAGCAAGATTTTTTCAACTCTTTTGTATCCTTCTTTTGCTATTTTTCTATCAAGAACTGTAACTTGTTCAGGTTTAAAAATAAAATTTTCTCCCCCAAATCTTTCTACAGAAACTCCTAATTTTTTTAGTATTTTTATTTCTCCCTTAGGAGTACCTTTCATAAATTGACCCACATAAACTTTAAAATCATGACCTAATGCTCTCATAATAAGCCCAAGACTCGCAGTAGTTTTTCCTTTACCATTGCCTGTATAGACTTGTACATATCCTTTCATTTTGTCCTCCCATTATATTTTACAAAATATAATATAAAGTTATCTTTCTATCCCGTCTCTTGCCATAACTCCATCACTATAATAATGTTTTATCTCTTTCATCTCAGTTACAAGATCTGCTCGCTCAATAACTTCCTTAGGAGCATATCTTCCAGTTAATATTAACTCTGTTTCTTTTGGTTTTATATCTATTAGATGTAAAATTTCTTCAGGAGTAATTAAATTAAAAAATGTAGAGACATTGATTTCATCTAAAATAACTATATCATATTCTTTACTGAGTAAAACTTCTTCAACTCTTTTATATCCTTCTTTTGCTTTAATTATATCTAAATCAGTTATATCATCAGGAGATAAAATACAAGTTTCAGTTCCAAATCTTTCAACTAAAACTCCTAATTTTTCTAGAACATTTAATTCACCATATTTTTGACCTTTCATAAATTGCCCAACATAAACTTTGAAATCATGACCTAAAGCTCTCATAATAAGTCCTAAACTCGCAGTAGTTTTTCCTTTACCATTACCTGTATAGACTTGTACATATCCTTTCATTTTATCCTTGTATGATAAGT
>DDQV01000166.1 GCA_002342785.1 Fusobacteriaceae bacterium UBA2433
AAATTTAAGAATGACATCTTAGAAGTAAATGGAATATCTGAAATTGCTAAGATCAATGAAACTATAGGAATAAAAAAAGATGGAGAAGATTTAAAGATATCTTTAAATGTAAAATTTTTATTAGATTATCTTTCTTTTATAGAAAAGGGGAAAAATGTTTTTTTAAATCTATCTACTTCTAGTGGTGCTGTAGAGTTAATGATAGAAAATGAAGAAAGTTTTAAATATTTAGTAATGCCATTGGCATTAAAAGATTAAAAATACAAGCATGCTCAAGTTTTGGTTAAAACTTGAGCTTTTTTGACGGTGTAATTTTAATATGATATACTTATTAATGATATTATATATAATAATTCCTATATTAAATAAGGTTATAAAAGTTTTATCTGTAGATCTAATGGAGGAGATAATATGTTAAAATTAGTTCTTTTAAGATTGATATATCTTTTATTTTATCTTCTAGTAATTATAGCTAGAAAGTTTTCTAAAGAGGAGATTGAGAATAGTAAGATCTCTAAGATATTTATTCATTTTAATAATACTATTGTTTTAAAAAGATGCAAAGATATACAAGCAAGTAAAGTATCGATCTTACTCCCTCATTGTATTCAAAATTATGAATGTCCTTTAAAGGTAACATCTACAATTGAAAATTGTAAGGAATGTGGAAGGTGTAAGGTAGGAGATATATTAAAATTACAGAGAAAATATAAAGTTAAAGTTAAAGTTGCTACTGGTGGAACATTGGCTCGTAAGTTTTTAAAAGAAACAAAACCAAAACTTGTAATAGCGGTAGCCTGTGAAAGAGATTTAATAGCAGGAATTTATGATGCTTTTCCAATGTCTGTATATGGTGTATTTAATAAAAAAATAAATGGGCCATGTTTTAATACTGATCTATCAATTAAAGAGATTGAAAGTGTATTAGAAAAATTAAAATAGGAGGACCTTATGAAGAAAAAATTATTTATTTTATCTTTTTTAATTGTAGTGGGAAGTCAAGCTTTTGCTACAGATAGAGATGACATGAAATATATTGATAAGTTGTATGAAGCTAAAGAATATTCCATTGCTATAGATGAATTAAAAGCTTTTGTAGGAAAATATCCTGAAAGTAGTTACCAAAAGATAGCTTTAGAAAGACTTTCTAAAACCCTTTATTTAGATAAAAAATATAAGAGTTCTATAACTTATTTTAAAGAATATTTAAAATTGAATAAATTAAAAGTGGATGAAAAAAATGAAGCTCATTACTATTTGGCTAGAAATTTTATGTCTATAAATGATTACAATAATGCAAAAAAAGAAATAAACTTAATAGATAAAAATTCTTCTAAAAAGATAGATGCTGTATATTATTTGGGAATCGCTTACTATGAAAATGGTCACTATGAAGAAGCTAAAAAAACTTTTAAATATCTTATAAATAAACCTGAGAGATCAAAAGATGCTCTTTTATATATATCTTTGTCATCTTATAATAATAAGGAATATGTAAGTAGTACTATTTATTTAGATGAATATTTAAGAGGAACAACAGAGGGAAAAAATATAGAGCTAGCGAGCTATATGTATGGAATGAACCAGTATAAATTAGGAAATAATGAACTATCTATAAAAAAATTAACAGAGGTGGAAACTTCTTATCCTCAGAGTAAGTATATATCAGATGTAAGATATGGTCTTTTAGATATCTATCTCTCTACTGGAGATATTAAAAAAGCAGAAGAATATTATAATAAAGAGATGGATAAAACAAATAAAGAAAAATCAAATATACTTTTTGCTAACTATTATTTTAATCAAAAAAATTATTCGTCGGCATTTAAATATTATGAATTATTAGATAGTTCTAAAGATTCTAAAGTAATATATGGATCGGCTTTTACTATGTTTAAACTAGGAGAATCAAAAGATGATATAACTAGTGAAAAACTGCTTCAAAGATCAAAAGAAAAATTTGAAAATCTTTTAGGAACAAATTTAAATTCTGAAGGAATTTATTATATGGCATTGATAGATTTTAATGATGGGAAATATAGTGAAGTTATAAAAGATTTAAAATCATATGATGAGTCTAAGATGAAGAGGGAATATAAAAATAATATAGATCTATTTTTAGGAAAATCATATTTTGAAACAAAAGATTATGTTAAATCTAAGATTTATTATACCAATGTATATAATAGAACACAAAGTAAGGAAGGTCTATATCAATTGATCTTAGTTAATAGTAAGTTAGAGGATCTAGAAAATACTAGATTAAGATTTGATGAGTATAAAACTAAATTTTCTACAGATATAGAATATAGACAAAAAATATATCTTATAGTAGGGAATACATATTATAAAGGAAATAATTTAAAAGTTGCTAAGGAGATCTATAAAGAATATTTGAGTTCTTATAATGATCCTAAAATTTCAGAAAATTTAATAACCATTATGGTAGCAGATGGAAGTTATAAAGATCTTATAACGTATCTAACACCTCAACCTAAAACACCAGAAAATAAATATCTTTTAGGAGTTGCGTATTTAGGAATTACAGAGTATGAAAAAGCAGTAGAAAATTTTAAAGATGTAATAAAAGATGAAAAATCAAATTTAGATCAAAAAGAAAAATCTAGTTATAAGTTAGTAAAAGCTTATTTTGCTTCAAAAAATTATGATGATTCTATAAGATCTGCTAAAGATTATCTATTGGTGGATGAATACAAAAATTATGACTATGAAGTGATGGATCTAGAAGCTCTTTCAAATTTTAGATTAGAAAGATATGAGGAAGCTAGAAAAATATTTAATGAATTAGGAAAAAATTTAAAGTATAATGATTATAGTAGATTTCAAATAGCTGAAACATATTATAATGAAGGAAAATTAGATCTTTCTTTAAGTGGGTATAAGGACCTTTATGAAGAAAATAAAAAAGGAGAATATGCTCTAAGATCGTTATATTGGGGGATAAATATTCTTTATACACAGGAAAAATATAAAGATGTAATTGAAAAGAGTAAAGAATTTAATTTAGAATATCCTGAAAGTAATTATACGACAGATATTAATTTTTATAGAGCCGATGCATATTTCAAATTAAATGATATAAAAAATTCAGCTACAACTTATATTAAAATTTATCAAGAGACAACAGATGAAAAATTAAAAAATAAGACAGCTAAAGAACTTACAACTTTATATTATAATGTAAATGATTTTGAAAATGCAAACCTGTGGAAGGAAAAAATAAGTGTATCTGAAGAAAAAATATATTTAGCGGCTCTTATATATGAAAAGCAAGGGAAGATGGATCTAGCTATAGTAGAGTACAAAAAATTAATAGATGATAAAGAGTATAAAAGTAAGGCTAACTTTAACTTAGCGACTAATTATTATAAGGAAAAAAACTATAATGAAGCAAAAGTATATTACGAAAATATATTAAATATAGAAAATGGTCCATATAAAGATATCGCTACATATCGTATAGGACAAATATATTTAAATACAAAGGACTATAGTAAAGCTCTTAGAAATTTTATGAGAATAGAACTTCTATATGAAAATAGTAATTTAAGAGAAGCATCAAAATTAAAAATTGCAACGATTTATGAGATTCAAAAAGAAGATGACAAAGCAAAAAAAACTTATGAAGAATTTTATAAAAGTTATGTTAAAAGTCAGTACAGAAATTTAGTTCTAGAAAAATTATTAGTTATAAATCTAAATGAAAATAGGAAAGAAGAAGCAAAAAAATATTATGATGAACTTATTATAGTAAATGAAAAAGTAGGAGAAGGTTATACTTCATATTTTACTGAACAAAAATAATTTAAAAAAAATAAAAAAATTAGGAGGGGCAAGATGAGAAGATTTATAAGTGGGTTATTATTAATGATGATGTCAATTGGTATATTTGCAGAAGGAAGCACAGCTGAAATTCAAAAAGAAGTTAGTGGTGTGGATAAAAGTGTAACAGCAGAGGGAAGAATCTTGCTAGAAGAAAAGGAAAAAGATCCTACACTACAAAAAGTAGATCTAAAATTAATAAATAACCAAGATCAAAAATTAAAGACTACAAATATAGATTATAGTGAAACTGAGCAAACAAGCGATCTTTTAGCAGATATAAGTGAGACAAAAACTAAACCTAATTATATGGTATGGGGATTAGGATTATTAGGAGTATTAGTAGCAGGATTGGCATTGGGATCAAATTAAATCTTATATTTTTAAATAAGGAGAAAAAAAATGATAGAAATATTTAAAAGTGGTGGAATGTTGATGTACGGGATTTTATTATTATCTATATTAGGAACTACAGTAATAATAGAAAGGTTTGTATATTTTTTAAAAAATGAAAAGGGAATAAAAGAACAGTTAAAAAAAGAATTAGAAGAAGCAATTGCTTCTAAAGATAAGGAGTTAGCGATAAGTCTGTGTGAAAGAGAAAATTCATCTAGTTTAAAAGTATTAAAAGAACTTATCTTAGAACATAATTTTGATGAGAAGGTAGATATTGAATATTTAGAGGAAAAAGCCAGAGAGAGAGCACTTATAGAAATTCCTAAATTAGAAAATCATATGTGGTTGTTAGGAGTAGTAGCTCATGTTACTCCACTGGTAGGATTATTAGGAACAGTATCTGGAATGATTGCTGCCTTTAGAGTTATTGCAGTAGTCGGTTCAGGAAAACCAGAGATGTTAGCAGATGGAATATCTCAAGCTTTAATAACTACAGCAGCAGGTCTTACAGTAGCTATACCAGCACTTATATTATATAATTATTATAATAAAAAGATAGACTATGTGGTAAATGAAATAGAAAAAACTACCGTTGAGTTTATCAATTCTCTTAGAAAGTAAGGGGGAATATATGAAAATACAAAGACTAAAAAGGAAGAATAGTAAAAATTTAATATTGGATATGACTCCACTTATAGATGTAGTATTTTTACTTTTGATATTTTTTATGGTAGCTACAACATTTCAAGACGTGGATTCTAGCGTAAATATTGAACTACCAAAATCTAGCTCAGAACATAAGATAACTATTAAAACTATCGAGGTAAAAATAAATAAAGATTTAGAAATTTATCTTATAGTAAAAGATCTAAATGGAAAAAATGAGATGATAAAGTTAGATAAAGGAAATTTAAAAGAAAAGTTAGAAGAAAAATTAAAACTTGCAAAGGAAAAAAATGTAATTGTAAGTGCTGATAAAAGTGTTAATTACCAATCCCTCATAGAGGTACTAGATATAGCAAAAGAAGCGGGAGCAGGTTCATTAGACCTCAATACTAAAAGTTTAAATTAGGAGGTGATAAGGTGAAAGCAGATAGAAATGATTATTTTAATAAGATATTTGTAGGAGTCCTTATCCTTCATATAGTATTGCTTTATATATTGCCAGGATTAAAAAAAATAGTGATAGAAAAACCAAAAATAGTTAGAATTAGATTTGGAGATAATGTTGATACTATAGGTGTTGCTCCTAAAAAAACAATTGAAAAGAAAAAAATAAATAAAGTTGTAGAGGCAAAAAAAGTTTTACCTGTAGTAGAAAAGAACCCCAAAATTATAGAGAAAAAAGAAACTCCCAAGAAGGTAGTTAAAAAAGTTCAACCACCAAAAGTATTACAAATGACACAGTCATTTGAAGATTTAGATGTATTATCAGTTTTAGATTCGCCTAGAGAGGTAAACCTAAAGGGAAATAATTTAAAACCTAAGATAATAAAAGTTTCCAAAATTAAGGAAGAAAGTAAAATAATTGAAGATAGAAAGTTAAATGAAGTGAGTGATAACTTTGAAGATAAAATTAAAGAGAATTTAGATTTAGTAGAAACTAAAATATTTGATAAAAAATCAGAAAATATTATGTTGAAAAAAAATTCAACAAATGAAGGAAAAGATATAGAATGGGATACTTTAATGAGTGAAGAAAATCCTAGTATAGTAGGGCCTAAATCAGGATTAAAAGTAGGATCTATAGATGGAAAGTACAAAGTTATATGGGATCCATCTAATAAAGATCCAAAATATCCTTTAGAAGCTGAAAAAACTGCTCAAACTGCCGATGTAAAAATAATATTAGATGTAGATGCCAGCGGAAAGGTACTCAAAGTAAGACTAATAAAAACAGGAGTAGATATAATAGACAGAGCAGTAGAAAGCAAAGCTCGTGGCTGGAATATAAAACTTATAAATAATGGAACTGCTATAGGTGGAAGAGTCATGGTGGAATATAAATTTAAGTTAAAAGGCAGGGAATAAATGAATATATTAGGAATAAATTTAACGGAAAAGATAAAAGATTCTCTTTTAGAAAATTTAGATGGTGATTTTTTATTTGAAAATAGTTATGCTAATTTAGGAGACTATATAGAACATACTAAATATAATCTTATTGTTATGGATATAGATGGTTTAGAAGAACTAGATGAAACTAAAACAGTAATAAAAGAAATATATGAAAATCAGAGTAAAGCTATAATTATAACATTAGGTGAAAGAGCAACTTTAGATTTGATAGCTTGGGTAATTCAACTTGGTGTATATGATTATCTTCTTAAACCAATTGAAGAGGAAGAGATCATAAAAATAGTAGAAAAAGCATTGAAAGATCAAAAATTAAAAGCCGAAAAATTAAAGAAAAAAGAAACTCCCAGGGGAACAGTAATTGGTAATAGTTTAAAAATGGTAGAAGTATATAAAAAAATTGGTAAGGTAGCTACAAATAAAATTCCTGTGCTTATAAGTGGAGAAAAGGGAAATGGAAAAAAAGCAGTAGCAAAATCTATTCATAGATTCGGCTGTTTAAAGGAAAAACCATTTGTTAGTGTAAACTGTACAGCATATCAAAAAGAATTTTTAGATAGAAAATTATTTGGATATGAAAAGGGAAATATATTTGAATCACAGGTAGAACAAATTGGTATATTAGAAAAAGGATATGGAGGATCGATCCATTTAGGAAATATAGAATCATTAGATCTAACTCTCCAAGCAAAATTATTAGGAGTACTTCAAGAGGGTGCTTTTTTTAGAGTAGGTGGATCTAAGCTTATTAAAACTGATATTAGAATTATAGCTACTACTAGTGTAAACTTAGAGGAATTGATAATGAATGGAAATTTTATCGAGGAACTATATCATAGATTGAGGATATTAGAGATAGAGATACCACCACTGAGAGAGAGAAAAGACGATATACCACTTATGATTCATCATTTTATTAAGAGATTTAATGAGGAATTTTCTAAAACAGTTAAGGGAGTATCTACTCCAGCCATGAAAAAAATAATGAGATATGATTGGCCAGGAAATGTAAGGGAATTAAAATCAGCAGTAAAATCAGCAATGGTATTATCTAGAGGTAAAAGTATTTTAGTAGAAGATCTTCCATCAAATATTATTGGAAATAAAGTTGCTAAAAGAAGAGGAGATATTCAAGATTGGATATTATCTGATTGGATAGAGGGAGAGATCCAAATGTTACAGGGATCTAATCAAAAAGATTACTATGGAAATATAGTATCTAGAGTTGAAAGAGAATTAATCAGACAAGTATTAGAAGTAGCAAATGGAAAAAAAGTAGAAGCCGCAGAAACATTAGGAATTACTAGAAATACATTACGAACAAAGATGAATAACTATAATTTAGATTAGAGTTTGAGGAGAAAAGATGCATATAACACTTTATAGAAAGTATAGACCTAGTACCTTTGAAGAGGTAGCTGGAGAAACCGATATAATAAAAACTATAAAAAATTCTTTAAAGGGAAATAAGATGGCCCATGCATATTTATTTACAGGACCAAGAGGAGTTGGAAAAACAACTACTGCAAGGCTGATAGCTAAGGGGTTAAATTGTATAGAAAATGGTGTAACAGACACACCTTGTAATAGATGTGAAAATTGTATAGATATCAGCAAGAATAAATTTATAGATCTAATAGAAATCGATGCTGCATCTAATCGTGGAATAGATGAGATTAGATCATTAAAAGATAAGATAAATTATCAACCTTCAAAGGGAAGAAAAAAAGTATATATAATAGATGAGGTTCATATGTTAACAAAGGAAGCTTTTAATGCTCTCTTAAAAACATTAGAGGAACCACCATCTCATGTTATATTTATTTTAGCAACTACTGAACCAGATAAAATATTAGAAACTATTATTTCAAGGTGTCAGAGATATGATTTCAAACCTATTAATTTAAAGGAATCTGTAGCCCATCTTCTTATGATAGCTAAATCTGAAGGTATAGAAGTAGACGATTCTAGTTTGAGACTTATCTATGAAAAATCTGGTGGAAGTATGAGAGACGCTATCTCTATATTTGAGAAAGTAATATCTTCATGCTATGATGAAGATATTACTTTGGAAAAAACAGAAAAAATATTAGGAGTTATTCCAGAAAAAAAATTATCAGAATTTTTAGAGATAGTATCCAAAAATAATGTAGTCAGTGGAATTACTTTTTTAGATAATTTATGGAATGATTCTATAAATGTAGAGGAATTTTTAAAAAGTTTTGCTTATTATCTAAAAGAACTAATAATTAAAAAAAAATCACCATTTAATATAACAAAATCCATAGCTATAATAGAAGATATATTTGAAGTAATGGGTAAATTTAGATATGAAGAGGACAAGAGGATCTTAGGTTATGTAATATTGCATAAAATAACTGAATTTGAAGAAGATATAAAGGTAACTTATGAACAGCCAATAAAAGAAAAAATAGTTGAGAAAATAATCTATGTAGAAAAAGAATCTTCCGAGGAAATATCTGAAAAACTAAAAGAAGTTTCTAAAGTTAAAGAGAAGATAGTAGATATAACTATAGAGGATGTTAGGGCAAATTGGAATGATATAGTGAATGAAGCTAAAAAAAGAAAGATGCCATTGATATCATTTTTATCTACTGCAACTCCTACTAAGATAGAAGACAAGATCCTTCATATTGGATTTTATGCTGAAAATAGATTCCATAAAGAGAGTATGGAAAAACCATATTATAACGACATATTCTTAGGAGTGCTCAAAGATAAGTTTAAAGGGAAAGTAATAGTAAAATATGATCTTTTAAATGAAAAAAATAAAATAGTAGAAGATAAGACTGATTTTGTTGAAAGAGTGGTTGATTTTTTCGATGGAGAACTTATCTAACTCTTAACTAATTATGGTAATTATGATAAAATAAAGACCATGTAGGTAAGTTAAAAAGGAGGCATAAATTATGATTAAAATAACTTTAAATATTATCTTATTATTTTTAGCATCATCGATGCTACCATTAGGATCATTTATTTTACCAATATATAAGATAAAAAAAATGCCGACGTTAAATTCTAAAAATAGACTCTTGGCAAATTTAATTTCTGGAGGTGTGATATATTTTATAGATAATAAATTATTTTTTGTTTATATAGGTTTTTTTCTATTATTAGAGGGACTTTATTATTTATTTGAAAAAACTTCTATAGAAATATTTGATAGAATTTTTATTTCAACTGCAATAACTACAGCAGTAGGATATCTATTAATGAGAACGTTTATTGGAACGCCAAATGATTTAATAGTAATTTTAGAGGGAATATACAAAGAATATTTATCATTAGATCAAGTTACAGTAACTACAATGATAAGTTATATAAAAAAACATCTATTGTCTATTATGTTTACTTATTCATTAGTAATAAATTATTTCACATATTTTATATTAAAAGGAAAAGAGTATAGAAAGTGGAATATTTCATATTTGTGGGTATTGGTATATATAATTACATTTTTTATAGATAAAACTTTAAAAATAGATAATTTTTATGTTAAAAATTTATATTCAATAACTACTTTGATCTATATTATTTATGGAATTAAAGTGTTATACACTTTGTTTAGAAAAAAAATAAAATGGAAAGTTTATGGGAAGGGACTAGCAATAATAACTGCTTGTTTATTTCCAATAGTAATTTTTATTTTAGGTGCAATGAACAGTTTTGGAATAATAAAAATAAATAAAA
>DDQV01000167.1 GCA_002342785.1 Fusobacteriaceae bacterium UBA2433
CTAAATAGATAGGATTTTTTATAAAATTTAATGAATAAAATATAAAATATACAAAATTATAACTGTTCATATTTATATAATAATTTATAGTTAATTAAAAATAAATCCTTAGTCTAACTATTTTCATGTATATATTTTCACTTTAATGAAAATATATATAATTTAAAAAAATATATTTTAATTTTAGTTACTAAAAAATAGTATTTTCTAAACAAAAGTATCTTTTAAACTATATTAATGGTTAGAAAAAACATTTTTTGTGTTTATATAGTACTAAAAAACCTTTTTTATTACGTTTTAACTTTAAATTAAAATGAAAGTGTGGTATTATATTATCAAATAATAAAAGTGTCCTATAAAATTAATATTTTCAAACAAATTAAAAGAAAGTAAATTAATTAGGATACATAAATAAATTTAGAAGGTGGTAAAATTATGTTTAGTAAATGGAATCAATTAAGTTTAGTAAAAAGAATAATTATTGGTTTAATTGTCGGAATTATATTGGCAATGATTGCACCAGAAACGGCAAAACCAGTTCAATTATTGGGATCATTATTCGTAGGAGCATTAAAAGCAGTAGCACCTATACTAGTATTTTTCTTAGTAATGTCAGCAGTGTCACAACATAAACCTGGTCAAAAAACAAATATGAAATCAGTTATTAGTCTTTATCTTATTGGTACATTTTTAGCTGGTGTTGTTGCTGTTGTAGGAAGTTTTATATTTCCAGTAACTATTGCTTTAGGAAAAGGAGTAGAAAATGTATCTCCTCCAAGTGGTGTTAGTGAAGTATTAAAAACATTGTTGATGAACATTGTTGATAATCCAATCAATGCGTTATCAAATGCTAACTATATTGGAATCTTAGTTTGGGCATTATTATTAGGGGTAGCATTAAAGCACGCTCCAGCTTCTACTAAAACAATGATTACAAATTTTTCAGATGCATTATCTCAAATTGTAAGATGGGTTATCCATTTAGCTCCATTTGGAATAATGGGATTAGTATTCAATTCAATTGCAACTAGTGGATTAGAGTCACTATTAAATTATGGTAAATTATTAGGATTATTACTTGGAGCCATGGGATTTATGGCACTGGTAGTAAATCCAGCAATTGCATTTGTTATGATGAAACAAAATCCTTATCCGTTGGTATTTAAATGTTTAAAACAAAGTGGAATTACAGCTTTCTTTACTAGAAGTTCAGCTGCAAATATCCCGGTAAATATGGAATTATGTGAGGAACTAGGATTAGATAAAGATATGTATTCAGTATCTATTCCTTTAGGAGCTACTATTAATATGGCAGGAGCAGCAATTACAATATCTGTGTTGACTCTTGCAGCAGTAAATACTTTAGGTATTCAAGTAGACTTTGGTACAGCTCTTATCTTAAGTATCTTATCAGCTGTCAGTGCTTGTGGAGCATCTGGTGTAGCAGGTGGATCATTACTTCTTATCCCATTAGCTTGTAGCTTGTTTGGTATCCCAAATGAAGTAGCAATGCAAGTAGTTGGAGTTGGATTCGTTATAGGAGTAATTCAAGATTCTGTAGAAACTGGTCTTAACTCTTCAACAGATGCTTTATTTACAGCAGTAGCTGAATTTGCTGAGTGGAGAAAAATAGGTAAGAAAATAGTTATCAATAAAAACACTAATATATAAAAATAAAACCCTCAGAAAATTCTGAGGGTTTTTTATTTCTATTATAATTTTTCTAAAAAAATTTCTACCTCTATTAAAAAATGAATAACGAAAATTTTCTAATTAATTCTATCTTGAGATTAAATACATATTAATCAACAACATATAATGCACAAGCTAAAGAATTACCAAGTTAAAAAAAAATAATTAGAATCCCTAAAAGAAATACTAAAAGATTATATTTAATTAACATTGTAAGTAATTTTATTAAAATTAAAGAAAGACAACTCAAATTCTATAAATATATTACACCAATATTTTGATCCCCATTGCTATAAGAATTATTCCCCCTGCATACTCTGCCTTTGCTCCTAGTAACTGACCGACTTTATTTCCTAAATAAACTCCTACAGAAGATAAGATAAAAGTAATCACTCCTATTATAGCTACGGAAAAATAAATATTTAAATCAGGTAGTAATGAAAAGGAAAATCCTACAGCCAATGCATCTATACTAGTTGCTATTCCTAAAACTATAATATTAGAAGGTTTCTCACATCTTCCGTGAATATCACATCTTCCAAATCCTCTAGCGTCTACTATCATCTTAATACCTATAAAAACAAGTAACCCAAAAGCTATCAAATGATCAAACTTTGCCATTTCATCATAAAATAATCCTCCCAATGTCCAACCTAAAAGAGGCATGATCCCTTGAAAAATTCCAAATACTAATGCTATTTTAAATATTGATTTAATGCATAGTCTTCTCAGAGATATTCCTTCAGTTAACGATACTGCAAATGCATCCATAGCCAATCCTATAGATATAAATAAAAGTGATGTAAAGTTCATAAATTCCTCCTGGATTTATAGCGATAAATAGTTTATTATAATAATTATTATACTAGAATATCTCTTTTATGTCTTATTAAATTAATTTTGAATGATTTTTGATTAAAATTATATTTAATAATTTATATATACAATAAAAATAATACTTTTTTATCCATTTATTTTATTTTTAAACTTACAACGATAAATAGATACAATTAAATTACTAATTTTATGTAAATACTTGTAAAAGTTTTGATTTAAAGCTAAAATGTTAATAAGCGAATTAACTATAAATTATATTTAAATTAAATTTTTATATAATAACTATTTTAAAGGAGGAAAACGATGAAAAAATTATTAATAAGTATGCTGATTATTCTTGGTTCTCTTGTAACTTACGGGAAGTCTAAAGATAATAATTCCTATTATCTTAATAGGGCCATTTTAACTAACGAAGTCGTAAAAAAAGAACCCGTTAGAAAAATAGATACATTCAAATTATATTCTAGAGGATATTTTTACACTGAATTTAAAGATATAGGAGATGAAAAAATTATTTATCATAACTGGTACTTACTTCAAAAAAATGGTGAAAAAACTCTTATGGCCTCTATTCCATTAAAAATATCTGGATCTAGGTGGAGAACTTGGTCTAATAAAAATTTATTTTTATCTGGAAAATGGTCTGTAGAAGTAACTGATGGAAATAATAGAATTTTTTCTAAAAAAGAATTTAACGTCAAATAATTTATCAGAATATATTAAGGAGAGTTAGATATTTATCTAACTCTTTTTTTTTAATTTTTATGATATAATTAATAATAAAATAAAATAAAATAAAAGGAATGGTTATTTAATGAATTCTATAAAAAAAATTGTCAGTTTTTTTAAAAAGCAAAGAAAAAGAATACGTATTTTTATTTTAGCAGTGTTCTTTTTCCTTATAGGGTTAAGTGCTATCACATATTTTTCTATTAAAGGAGAGATTGCCTCTTACACATCTTCAGAGCCAATTATAGTATATGATAAGGATGAAAATATTATAGATTATTTGTCAAAACAAAAAGGCGAAAATGCAAATATTAAAGATATACCTATCTATTTACAGAAATCTTTTATTGCTGTGGAAGATAAAAGATTTTATTCCCATCATGGATTAGATGTATGGAGATTGGGAAAAGCAATCTTAGTAAATTTATCTAAAGGTAGGATAGCTCAAGGTGGAAGCACTATCTCACAACAACTAGCCAAAAATGCTTTTTTATCTAATGAACGAACATTTACTCGTAAATTTAAAGAAGTTATTATAACATTTGAGATAGAACGACTCTACTCTAAAGATAAAATTTTAGAAAAATATCTTAATGAAATTTATTTTGGATTTGGGTCATATGGTGTAAGAGAAGCAGCTAAAGATATATTTAATAAAGATATCTCTGAGATAAATCTTGCAGAAAGTGCTATGTTAGCTGGTGTTCCTAATAGACCAAATATATATAACCCTAGAAAAAATTTAGAAGCTTCATTAAAAAGAGCTCATCTAATTTTAAGACTTATGTTAAATCAAAATTATATTTCGCAAAATGAATATGATATAGCTATGAAACATAAATTTATTATGGAATCAAATTATAAAAAAACTTCTCCTCTCAATAAAGATACAACAATTATCATAAAAGAAGGTCGACGTAAAAGAGAGTCTACAAAAACACCTGATTTTTTAGATATAGTAGAGGAAAAACTAGTTGATTTAGTAAAATCATCTGTCTTATCTAAAGGTGGATTTAAAGTCTATACTACTTTAGATAACAATATACAAAAAATTGCAAAAGAAAAATTTGAAAATTATTCAAAATTTAAATTAGATAAAAAACTTCAAGGTGCAATGGTTACTCTAGATGCTAAAACAGGAGAGGTTAGAAGTATTATAGGTGGAAAAGGATATCGATCTGGTAATTTTAATCGTAGTATTGATGCTAAAAGACAGATTGGATCTACTTTTAAGCCTTTTATATACTATACTGCTCTAAAAAAAGGATATACAATGAATCAAATTATAGATGGTTCTAACACCAAATATGGCGATTGGTCTCCTAAAAATTATAGTAATGCTCAATATAAAAATATTACCCTTATACAATCATTAGAAAAATCAGTCAATACAGTCGCTGTAAAATTATTAAATGATGTGGGAATAGATAATGTTATCAATAATTTTACTCAAACAGGAGTAAATGTTAAATTTAATAAAGATCTTACAATAGCTTTGGGATCTACTAGTGCTAGTCCATTAGAATTAGCGTCTTCATATCTTCCATTTGCCAATGGTGGAACGGCTTATAAAAATTCATTTATTAATCGAATCGAAGATGTTAATGGTAAAATTATTTATGAAAATACTAATTTAAAAGGACAAAAAATCTATGATCCTATAAATACCTCTCTTACGACTTATATGTTAGAAAAAGTAGTAGAAAATGGATCTGGAAGAGGATCTAAATTATACTCTCAACATGGATTTAGTGTAGATCAAGGTGGAAAGACAGGAACTTCTAATGATTTTAGATCTGCTTGGTATGTGGGATTTACTCCTGATTATGTAACTGTAGTCTATATAGGTTATGATGATAACACCTCTATGCCAAATAATTCTTCTGGTGGACGTATGGCAGTTCCTTTATGGAAAGAATATTATCAAACAATGATCGATAGAAAAATATATAATCCTGGCTCATTTGATTTTATAGATGAAAATATAAAAAATGGAGAATTGATTCGCAGAAATATCGACCTTCGTGATGGAAAGATAAAAAGAGCACCTCGAGAATTTAAAAGAGAAGTATTATTTAAAAAAGGACAAGTTCCCTATACCATTACTGAAAAAATATTTAAAAAATTAAAAGGATGGTTTAATTAGAACTTAAAATTGATATAAAAATATAGATAAAAAAATTCTCCAAAATATAATTTTGGAGAATTTTTAATTTTAATCAAATTTTTTAAAATCAATTATTTTTTTATTTTTCAATAATCTTACAAACATAAATACTCTCTTTTGCATAGATTCATAACTATCTTTTTCTTTTTCAAGAAGAATATTAATAATATCATAGACTGTATTTTTCCCATCAATATTTTCCCAAACTACACTTCCAAGGCCTTCTAATTCTAAAGAGCTTGTACTACTTTTTTTAGTCATCCATCTTAAAAATTTCTGTAGCAAACTATCATGAATAAAAATAAGATGGATATTTCCATTTTGTTTTTTATAATTTAAATGAAGTTTCACAGGAATAACGTCTAAAAAATTTTTTTCATTTTTTTTCATCTTTTCTCCTTATTCTGATAATTCTTCATTAGAACCTTTTCCAGAAATCACTTGAGTGTAGATCCAAGTAGCTAGTGCTATAAAGATTATAAATCCTACAGTAGAATTTGTAGTAATTGCTCCAAATTTAGCACCAAATACTGATAAATCTTTTCCTAAAGTTATAAATACTGCCAATAAAATACCTATTAAAGCATCTCCAGCAACTAGTCCAGAGCATAATAATATTCCTTTTTCTATCCTTCCTTTTTGTTCTTTTACATTTGATAAAAACTTTTTCTCAACAAATGATCTTACTAAAGCTCCAGTTAGAATAGCAGATGATAAATGAATTGGTAAATACAATCCTAAAGCAATTGGTAGGATAGGTAATCCTAAAAAGTTAATAATGATACCAATAACTATACCAATAATAACTAATGTCCAAGGAATATCCCCTGTCATAACACCCTCTGATAACATTCTCATCAATCCAGCTTGAGGAGCAGGAACATCTACAGAACCCAATCCAAAAGCTTTGTGTAACATAAGTACTACTCCACCAGCTGCAAATGCAGATACAATTAAACCAGCAAACATTGCCCATTCAATTTTCTTAGGTGTTCCACCAACTAAATATGTATGTTTTAAACTTTGTGCTACTCCACCAGATGTTGCTATTGCTATACAGACTAAACCAGCTGATATGATAGCCATAATTTTTCCTAATTCAGGATCTACTCCTGATAATTTTATAACTGATGCAATCACTAATAACGATGCAATAGTCATTCCAGATACAGGATTGTTTGATGCACCCATAATTCCAGTCATCCTTGCAGATACTACACCAAAGAAAAATGAGAAGAATATTACTAAAAATGATACAATCATTCCCACTTTAGGTATTCCCGTTGACAATGGTAATAACCATACAATTAAAAATACTCCAATAGCTCCTGCTCCAACATATGTTAACGGTGTATCTATATGTTGTCTTTCCATTTTATGAGTAGTTTTTTCAGCTTTTAAACCTTTTATAGCTTCTTTGAAAGAACCAATAATAGCAGGGGCTGACTTAGCTAACGAAATAAATCCACCTGCAGCAACTCCTCCTGCTCCTATATATCTAATATAATTAGACCATATTTCAATAGCTGACATTTCAGAAATTAATTTAGTTGCAGGAAAAATTGGTGACGATGCTCCTGCTCCTATAAACTTAATCAATGGAATAAAACCAAACCAAGCTAACAACGCTCCAGAGAACATTAATATAGCTACTCCTGTTCCAACTATAAATCCAACACCTAATAATGATGCTACTGCATTAAATCCAAAAGCTGTTCCTAATTTAGCAATAACCCAAGTTGGTCCTTCAGACCATAGTCCTAGTCCACCAGATAGAAATTTAAAAATTCCTCCCATTCCTAAACCTTTTAATACAGTTTTAAATCCTTCGCCACCTTTATTAGCATTTACTAAGATTTCATAAGCCGCCACTGATTCAGGAAATAATAATATTCCATGCTCTTCAACTATTAGATATTCTCTAAATGGAACAACAAATAATATACCTATTAATCCACCTAATATAGTTATAATAGCTATAGACAACATACTTAAATCATGTCCCCATATTATAATAGCTGGCAGTGTAAAAATTATCCCACCTGCAAGAGATTCTCCTACTGCAGCTACTGAAGCTACTAAGTTCGCTTCTAATATAGAATTTTTTTTGAATACAGCTTTTAATACTCCTGTTCCCAAAATCGCTGCAGGAATTGCTGCCGCTATTGTTATACCTGTTTTCAAACCTAAATATACATTTGATGCTGCAAAGATTACTGCAAATAATATACCTAACCCAACTGAAACAGTTGTAGCTTCAGACATAACAGTATCCATAGATATAAATGGTTTAAATTGTTTCTTTTTCTCGTTCATTTTTTTCCCCCTTAATTTTCAATAAAATTTATTTCACTATATTGTATTACACATGATAACGCTCTTTCTAAATTTAGTCAAGAACCTAAAATATGACATAAAAGTTCATTTTTTTAACATAAATATTATTTTTATGTTTATTTTAAAAGTATTTATTTTTCAAAAAAATTCATTTAAATTATTCTTTCAACATAAAAATGAAAAAAATTTATATTTCATTTTTAAATTTAATATTTTTTAAATAAGAAAATAGATATAATTAAAAAAAAAATGATATGATTAAAAAATAAAAAATTCCAGACAAAATTTAAATTACATTAAAGGAAGTGATATATGTATTACGAAGATATGACCTTCACTAAGGAAGATTCAGATCTATTAGTTTTTGAAAATAGCGAATTTTTAAATTGTATTTTTAATTCTTGTCAGTTAATTTCTTCTACTTTTAAAGATACTAAATTTATAAATTTAAATTTTGAAAATTCTGAACTTATTAGTGGCGATCTAAGTCAACTCAACCAATTTATAATCGAAGTTGGTTTTTATAATTCCTACTTGAAATATTGCGATTTCAGCAAATTAAATCTTCAAAAGACAAACTTTTTAAATTCTACTTTAAAGGAATGTATGTTTTTTGAAACTAATCTAAGTCAATCTTCTTTTTATAATTCAGATTTAGAAAAAACATCTTTTGATAGATGTAATCTAGAGAGATCTAATTTTAAAAATGCTATTAATTATCGTATAAATCCCTTAACGAATCATATTGTAGGAGGTAAATTTTCTTTACCTGATTTAATTGGTTTAGTTAAAGATTTTAATATTATAATAGAATAAAAATAGAAGAGTCCATTGGACTCTTCATTTTTATTTACAAATTTATAATGTCATTAAAAGTTTGGCTAGCATAAGAGCAGTTACTGTTCCTATTGCTGATCCAAATATTCCCATCATGAGTCCTGCTGGAATTAATGCTTCATCATATGTTCCTGCTAAGATTGGTGCTGATACTGATCCACCTATATTAGCTTGAGAAGCTATTCCACAAATATAAAGATCCAATTTAAATATTTTTGCTAATACTAATAATACTACTAGATGAAATAATAATACTAAAACTCCCGCAATAATATAGATAGCCGCTTGACCCATATCAATTGTAGAAAAGTCTGTTGCTGTTGCAATTAATCCTACTACTACATATAAAAGTACACTACCTACATGGTCTGTTCCTTTTATTTTCTTTAATGGAGTCATACTTCCTAAGATACCAAATATTGTAGCTAAGATTACTACCCATCCAGACCCACTAAAGAATCCTCTTAAACCAGATAAGAAATTAGCACTTGTTAATCCTCCTGGATTAACTACTTGTTTTCCAAGAACTAATACAATTCCTGCTACTCCAAGACCTAATCCTAATGTTAACATAAAGTCCATAAATTCATAGTCTCTTTTATCTTCATTTTTAGCTGCTGTAGCATGTATCTGACCTATAATTTTATCTACTTCATTACTGTCTGCACCAGAAAATTTATTAAATTTTTCTCTCATTGGAGCTAAACTAATAAGTAATACTAACCAAAATGATGCGCATATATTATCCATTAAAAATGCATATGTAAGTGCTTGTGAACCATCTTTTACTCCTAAACCTGCTTGAGCAGCAGCCATGTTTGTTGATCCTCCAACCCATGAAGAAGATAAGATTGAAAATGTTTGCCATGCATCTGCATCAAATCTTGATTTTAATGCGATAAATACAATTATAAATCCAATTAAAATACTAGCCGTTACTGCTAAAAATGAACCCATTAACTTTGGTCCTAATTTAAATACATCTCTAATATCATTTTTCAATAATAATAAGAATAGCATCATTGGTAGTAAAAAATATTTTAATTGACCAATAAAACTTGATATTTGTGGTGTTAATTCCCAAACATGCATTGTTGCGCCTAACATCCCGCCAAAATAAATAAATGTTAATCCCGGTATAACCTTGAATAATTTTAATTTTAATGTTTTCTCACAATACAATACTGCCGTTATGAATAATATCAATAACGAAAAATAACTAAATATACTTGTTATCATTTGAATACCTCTCCTTTTTAAATTTATTTTTTATATAATCATACTCACGGACAAATTATATCTTAAAAAATGAAAAAAAGATGTATAGAAAAATACAACTTCATAAATTTTGTTGTAAAACAAAACAATAAATACTGTATTAGTAATATAATAACAATATTAGATTATTTTTATATGTAATAATAGATAGTTTTTTTTTGAAATTGATGGTAAACTTATATTGATGTTAATATCAGTTATAAATTATATTAGGAGGAAAAATGTTTAAAGAATATCAAGATTTATTTAAAAGTGAAGAATTGAATACCGTATTAAAATATTTTCTAGATAATTTTTCTTGTCTAGGAAAAATAAAAGAATATAAAAAAAATGAATTTATAACTTTTTATACAGGAAAAGAAATTATAATGTTTGAAGAGGGAAATATTGATTTAGGATTGGAAGATTTTTCAGGGAAAGAGTGTTTATTATACAAAATTTTACATAGTGGAGACCTTATTGGTTATATGGATTTTTTTTCAAGTAATAGTAAATCATGGACTATAAAATTTAGAAAGGATACAAGGTTGAGATTTATCTCTAAACAAGAGATAGATAAGTTTTTAGAAGAACACCCTGAGGGTCATAGTTATATATTAAGATATACTATCAGAGCATATAATATTTCTTTAATGCATCTACTTCATAATAGATTTTATTCGACAGAGGAAAGAATTATAGAATTTTTGATTAGAATTTCAGCTTCAAGAGAACCAAATAAAAATAAAAATATTTTAATAACTAATTATACCCATCAAAGTATAGGAGATTTTACAAATATATCGAGAAATCTAGTCTCAAAAATATTAAAAAAATTGGAGAACCTAGGTTTAATAAAAATAGAATTTAAAAAAATACTTTTAATAGATTTAAATAGGATGGAGCAATATAGAGAAAGTATTAGAAAATAATAAAAAACCACACTATTGGTACTATTGACCTAAGTGTGGTTAATACTGTAATTTCAAGAGAAATAAGAAGATTTACCCCAGCCTTAAAGCTTGTTTTTATGGGCTTTAAGATTTATGATACTGACATTAAAACTCGTGAGGGGATTTTTTCCCCCTATTTCTCTCAACACCAATAATACCAATGGTTTTAAGGCTTTATAATTTGCCATATTTCAGTTATAAGGTGTAAACACAAGGGGAAGTTTTTAGAGGCCCCTTAAAAGGCAAATTAGAGGGAATAATTAAAGATATTTCAGTTATAATTTTGGAATTAAAAATATTTAACTATAGACTACTGTATCTTAAAAGCTCTATAGTAATTATTATCTGTATATTCTACTATCTTCATCATAGGTTAAATAGTCCCTTAATTTTGCAGGTAGTATTTCACTACTTATTCCAATTAATACTCTATATCTACTATTCTTTATTCTAAGTAAATTTTGATAAAATAAACTTTCATCTGCTATTTTTACAAGATCTTTTCCATTTGAATCTTTTTCTTTTATCAATGTAAATATATATTTTACTAATTGAAAAGTATTGTTAATATACATATAATATTCATAGTCTGATTTAAAGTAATAGTTCCATTCTCTACATTTTTATAATTCTAATCTATTATATAGAAAAAAGCAAGAAAAAAAGCCTTTTTTCCAAAGGCTCTTCTATATTATTTTTAAAATTCTTTAAGCTGGTTACCAAATTTATAATTAATTACTTGATCATTCTTTGTATGAATATATGCTTCTTCTTCATGCATATAATCGCTTATTTCTCTATTACCTGTCTTTTTAAATTTTTCAGCAACTTTTTCTAATAGATTTAATTCTTTAGGATTAAATAATTTTTCATTAAATTCACTTAAAGAAGTTATTTTAGAATAAGTACTTCCATATTCTTTATTTTCTTTTTCTTCTATTTTTATTTTAGTAGATAACTTTAAAATCTCTTCAATTCCTATAGGAACTGCTCCAAAAGGTTTATGAGTATATACTAATCCAGTAATTCCTTTTTCAGTTGCTTTAAAATTTTTAAAATCTGTATACCACAATAATTTGTTAAGTTTAGTCTTAAATACATCCTTACAATTATTTACAAAATAAATAATTATATTTTCTATTTTTTCTAAATCTAATCTACACATTCCATTTAATTTTGAATATTCTTTATA
>DDQV01000001.1:0-3643 GCA_002342785.1 Fusobacteriaceae bacterium UBA2433
ATAATAATTGTAGGTAAATTATCAAAAATTTGATAAAATACTATGAGATTAATAATACGAGAAAGTTTTTAGGAGGCAAAATGAAGGAGATAATAAACGCTCTAAAGGATGAAGTAACTGTTAGTTTAACTTCAAGGACTAGTGTAAAAGAACTAGAAGATCTAAAAGTTGAGATTCTAGGAAAGAAAGGTAAATTAACAGATATTATGAAAGGTATGAGAAATTTATCTAAAGAGGAAAGACCTATTATTGGTCAATTAGCTAATGAAGTTAGGGATTTCATTACAACAGAAATTGAAATTAAGATGACAGAGTTAAAAAATGTAGAAAAAATAGAAAGAATGAATAATGAAACTATAGATGTTAGTTTACCAGGAAGGAAAACAGGACTTGGAAGACTACATCCTATAACTGAAACTATGGATTTTTTAAAAGATATATTTATAGAGATGGGATTTGACGTAGCAGCAGGACCAGAGTTAGAAACTACGTTTAATAATTTTGATGCACTAAATATACCAGAAACACATCCATCTAGAGATCTACAAGATACTTTCTATATAGATGATAATATAGTACTTAGAACACATACATCACCTGTACAAATTAGATATATGCAAAATAAAACAGCACCATTTAGAATGGTGTGTCCAGGAAAGGTTTATAGATCTGATTATGATGTATCTCATACACCAATGTTTCATCAGATGGAAGGACTAATGGTAGGAGAAAATATATCATTTGCTAATTTAAAAGCAATTTTGACAGAATTTGTAAATAAAGTTTTTGGTGAGACTAACGTGAGATTTAGACCTCATTTTTTTCCATTTACAGAACCTTCAGCAGAGATGGATGTAGAGTGTGTTATCTGTAAAGGAAAGGGATGTAGACTTTGTAAAAATACAGGTTGGTTAGAAATAATGGGTTGTGGAATGGTAGATCCCGAAGTATTAGAAAGTGTAAATTATAATCCAGACGAAATAAGTGGATTTGCATTTGGAATGGGAATAGAAAGAGTTGCTATGCTAAGGCATGGTATAGATGACCTAAGAGCATTCTATGATAATGATCTTAGATTTTTAAAACAGTTTAATTTTTAATTATTATTTTTTATTGAACTTAGGAATTAAAATAATAACTAAAAATTTAAATTAAAAAAATATAATCCTTACTATCTTTCTTTTAAGGTTAAACATAAATTTGTGTTTGAAAAGAAGATAAAGGTAATAAACTTTGGAGGAAAAAATGCTAATATCTTTAGAATGGTTAAAAGAATATGTAGATATAAATGAAGATGTTAAAGAGCTTGAAAATGCATTGACTATGATTGGGCAAGAAGTTGAAGCAATAGAAGAGCAAGGACAACATCTAGATAATGTAGTGGTAGGACACATAGTAGAGTATGGTCAACATCCAGATGCTGATAAATTATCATTATTAAAGGTAGATATAGGAGAAGAAATACTTTTACAAATAATCTGTGGAGCACCTAATCATAAATTAGGAGATAAGGTAATTGTTGCAAAAGTAGGGGCTGTTTTACCTGGAAATTTTAAAATAAAAAAATCTAAAATTAGGGGAATAGAATCTCAAGGGATGCTTTGTTCAGAAACAGAATTAGGTATAGGAACAGATTCAGATGGAATTATTATTTTATCTGAAGATTCTCCAATTGGAGAAAATATTAAAACTCATTTAGAACTAGATGATGTAATTTTTGAATTAGAAATCACGCCTAATAGACCTGATTGTTTATCTCATATAGGGATTGCAAGAGAGGTAGCTGCTTATTATGATAGAAAAGTAAAATATCCAATTTCTGATACTAGAACTTTAAATGGACCATCTGGAATTATTGTAGACATCGATGACGATAAAAGATGTACTAGATATAGCACTAGAATATTAAAAAATGTAAAGATTGAAGAATCACCAAAATGGTTAAAGAGAAGATTAAAAGCAATCGGACTTAGACCAATAAATAATATTGTAGATATAACTAACTTTATCATGTTTGAATATAATCAACCTATGCATGCTTTTGATTATTCTAAAATTGAAGGATCAAAAATAGTTATAAGAGAAGCTGAAAAAGGTGAAAAAATTATTACTTTAGATGGTGAAGAAAGAGAATTAAATAATTCTGAATTAGTAATAGCCGATGAGGCAAAAGCTATAGCAATAGCTGGAATTATGGGTGGAAAAAATTCAGAGGTAGATGAAAATACCACTGATATATTATTAGAAGTAGCTTACTTTACTCCTGAAAATATAAGAAAAACAGTTAAAGAATTAGGTTTATCCTCTGATGCCTCTTATAGATTTGAGAGGGGAATAGATAGAGATAATACTTTAGTTATTCTAGAAAGAGCATCATCTTTAATTCAAACAATAACTAATTGTGAAATTATAGGAGAATATGTAGACGTATATACAGATCCATATGTTTCTAGAGAAGTTTCTTTAGATATTAATAAATTAAATAAATTTGTAGGAAAAGAAATAGAATTAGATACAGTGGGAAAAATTTTAAAAAGTTTAAATATGCAGATAAAAAATAGAGGAGAAAATAAAATTTCTGTAATTCCTCCATCGTATAGGAATGACATTACTAGATCGGCAGATCTATATGAAGAAATAATTAGAATGTATGGTTTTGAAAATATTGAAGATGAGATGCCTATAGAAAATATAAGAGCTGGAGTTGTAGATAAAGAATTCCAAACAACGGATATTTCTAAAAAATATTTGAGAGATACAGGATTACAAGAAGTTATAAACTACAGTTTTATTCCTAGAGGGATTTTAGAAAAATTAAAAATAGAAGAGAATACAATAGACATCAAGAATCCTATTAATGAAGATATGGTAACACTTAGACCTACTTTAATGTATGGACTATTAACGAATATTAAGGATAATTTTAATAGAAATATAAATGATATAAAGATATTTGAAATTTCGAGAACTTTTACTAAAGCAGAAATTTTAGCTAATGAAATTGTAAAGGTAGGGATAGCTTTAGCTGGTAGAGAGGAAAGAAATTTATGGGATTCAAAACCTGAAGCTTATGATTTTTACGATTTAAAAGGATATGTTGAAAGTTACCTAAAAAATATGGGAATGAATAGATATCAATTAAAGAGAACTGAAAATAAAAGTTATCATCCAGGAAGAGCAGTAGATATATTAGTAGGGAAAGATTATATAGGAACTTTTGGAGAAATACATCCAGATATAGCAGAATCTATGTCTATTTCAAGAGAGAAGGTATATCTAGCAGAGTTAGAACTAGTTAAGATAGTAAAATACGGGAAGACAAAGATAAAGTATGAAAAAATAGTTAAATATCCAGCAGTAAATAGAGATTTAGCTATATTAATGGATAGAGATAAACTAGTCGGTAATATGTTAGAAGACATAAAAAAATCTTCAAATATTATTGAAGGTGTAAATTTATTTGATATATATGAAGGGGAAAAAGTAGAGCAAAATAAAAAATCAGTAGCTATTAACATAGTACTTAGAAAAACAACAGGAACTTTAGAAGAAAATGAAGTAACTATGGCAATTGAAAAAATTTTAGGACTCATTAAGAAAAAGTATCAAGGTGAAATAAGACAATAAAAAAAATTCCTCTTAA
>DDQV01000001.1:3681-12868 GCA_002342785.1 Fusobacteriaceae bacterium UBA2433
TTAAGAGGAATTTTTTTTATTCATTTTCTGGGTCTCCAAAAACTTCATAAACTTCAGAAATGACGATAAAAGCCATGGGATCGATTCTATTTATAAACATATGTAGATCACGAAGTTGTTTATTCTTTAATATAACCATAATCATTTTTTTTTCAGAGTCTTGAATACGACTTTTTGTCATAATAGTTGTAGTATGAGTTTGAATATCATTAATTAGAAGTTTTTGAATTTCTTCATATTTTGAACTAGTAATATAAACCATTTTACTATGACTTACTCCTTCAAATATTTTATTTAAAACTAAATTGCATGTAAATGCAGAGAGGATAGCGTAGAGTCCTTTTTCTATTCCAAAGACAATTATTCCACTTCCCATTACAAGCATATCTAACATTAAAATAGCGTGAGCAACTGGAAGTTTTGAATATTTGCTAATAACCTGTCCTAATATATCAGCGCCTCCCATACTTCCACCAAATCTAAAAATTAATCCCATTCCTGCACCTAAAAATATACCACCAAAAATAGGTGCTAGAAGTAAGTTTCCTCCTTTAGCATAATCGACTATAGATGTATTATTTAATAATGTTTGAAATGTTTGGGTATAAAAAGCCAAACTTATGATTCCAAAAAAGGTTTTAAAACCATACTCTTTTCCAAATATTTTAACACCTAATATGAATATAGGGATATTAAATACTAAAATTGTAAGACCAATTGGAATTTGCATCCCGTAATATAGTATAGTAGCGACTCCTGGAACGCCACTACTTACTAATTTTCCTGGGACTAAAAAAATTCCAATTCCAATAGCAGATAATATTACCCCTAAATTAATAATAAAGTAATCAAAAAATAGTCCTCTTAAATGTCGTTTCATTTGATTTTATCCCCTCCTGAATATAATAAAATTGATGAAATTTTATATTTTATTTATTAAAAAAATTTCTAAATCTATAAATTCTAGCATTTTTAAAATAAAAAAGATACCATAAAATTAGTTATTTTATCAGACGGGCTATACTATATAAAATTATAACTTTTTATGATTTTATGATAAGATTTAAAGAGAAAAAAATAAATTTAAAAGATAGTTTAAATGCTCAAATAGTTAAAAAAGATAGAAAATGAATTTAAAGATGGAGGGAAAAAATGAATTTAAAAGATGTAAAAAAAAATGCTCGTGAAAAGATGAAAGGGGTATGTGCTATATGTCGTGAATGTAATGGTGTATGGTGTAGAGGTATGGTTCCAGGAATGGGGGGATCAGGAAATGGTTCAACGATGCAAAGAAATTATAATAAATTAAATGAAATTAGAATTATGATGAAAACATTACATAATGTGAAAGATCCAAATGTTAAATTTAATTTTTTAGGAAAAGTACTTTCTAGTCCATTAATAGTGGCTCCTATAACAGGATTAAACTATAATGCCGGAGGAGCAATATCAGAAGAAGATTATATAGATGATATTGTAAATGGAAGTATAGAATGTGGAACTATAGCTATGATCGGTGATGGAGGAAATCCAGGTTTTTACAAATGGGGAATAGAAGCTATAAAAAAAGTGAAAGGAAATGGTGTGGCAATAATAAAACCAAGGGAAAATTCTGAAATAATAAAAAGGATAAGAATGGCAGAGGAAGTAGGGGCACTAGCTGTAGGTATCGATATTGATGGAGCTGGTCTATTGGTTATGAAAACTATGGGTCAACCTGTAGGGCCAAAATCAATAGAAGAATTAAAGGAATTGGTAGAATCGACTAAATTACCTTTCATATTAAAAGGAATTCTTAGTGTAGAAGAAGCTAAGATAGCAATGAAAGCTGGAGTAGCTGGAATTATAGTATCGAATCATGGAGGGCGTGTGTTTAACGGAACTATAAGTTCTACAGAAGTTTTAGCAGAAATATCTGAAGCTGTAGGAGATAAGATGTTAATAATAGCAGACGGAGGAGTCAGAGAGGGTATAGATGTAGTAAAATTTTTAGCCCTTGGAGCTCACTGTGTATTAGTGGGAAGACCTATTATTTGGGGAAGTGTGGGAGGAAGAAGAGAAGGAGTAAAATTAACTTTGGAAACTTTAAAAAATCAATTATATCAATCTATGATATTAACAGGAGCTCTTAGTTTAGAAAAAATAAATAAAAATATGATATATAAAGATTAAAAAATAAATGATAATTTGATAAAAGTATTAAAAAACCATTATTTTTTTTATAATCGAAATAAAAAATGTCCAAAACTATTGACAAAGTGTTCATATCAAAGTAATATCTATACTAATACTTTAAACAGTTTTTTTTACAAGAGTATAATACTAGTTAAATAGTATTAATATAAAATTTTATTTTGAGGAGATGAAAGGATGAAAAAATTATTTTTGTTAGTTACAATGTTTATAATGTCAGCGTTTGCTTTTTCAGCAGACTATCATATTGGTGTAGTTTCTGGGACAGTATCTCAATCAGAAGATGGTCTTAGGGGTGCTCAAGAATTAATAAAGCAGTTTGGATCATCGGAAAAAGGTGGAATAGTAACTCACATAACTTATCCTGATAATTTTATGCAGGAAATGGAAACTACAATTTCTCAAATTGTAAGTTTATCAGACGATCCTAAGATGAAAGCAATTGTTGTAACAGAAGCTATTCCTGGAACAGTGGAAGCATTTAGAAGAGTAAGGGAAAAAAATCCTGATATTATATTGATTGCAAATAGTCCACATGAAGATCCAGAAATGATAGCTGATGTATCAGATTTAGTATTAAATCCTGATAATATTGCTAGAGGGTATTTAATTGTAAAAGCAGCTCAGGAGATGGGAGCAAAGAAATTTATGCACATATCATTTCCTAGACATATGAGTTATGAGCTTTTATCTAGAAGAAGAGATATAATGAAACAAGCAGCAACAGATTTAGGAATGGAATTTATAACTATGACTGCTCCAGATCCTGTAAGTGATGTAGGTGTAGCAGGAGCACAACAGTTTATTTTAGAAAAAGTGCCTTCATGGTTAAAAAAGTATGGTAAAGACACTGCATTTTTTGCTACAAATGATGCACAGACAGAACCTTTATTAAAGAGAGTAGCAGAAGACGGTGGATACTTTGTAGAAGCAGATTTACCTTCTCCAACAATGGGATATCCTGGAGCTTTAGGAGTTAAATTTGATAAAAGTGAAAAAGGAAATTGGCCTAAGATATTAAAGAAAGTTGAAAAATCTGTTGTTGCAGCAGGTGGAGCTGGAAGAATGGGAACATGGGCATATTCATATAACTTTACTGCAGCAGTAGCTTTAGGAACTCACGCTATAGATGTAATAGAAGGTAGGTCAGAGGTAGATGATTTTGATCAAGTAATGGAAGCGTTAGGGGTGCAAAGTCCTGGAGCAGGATGGAATGGAAGTCAATATGTAGATGTAGATGAAGTAGAAAGAGATAACTTTTTCTTAGTATATCAAGATACATATGTATTTGGAAAAGGGTACTTAAATATGACAGATCTTGAAGTTCCAGAAAAATACTTTGAAATCAACTAAAAAACCTAATTAAGATAAAATTGAGGGGCGAAAGCCCCTTTTTTATCATTAAAGTTAAAAATAGGAGGAAACAAGTGAATGAATTACTTTTAAAGATAGAAAATTTGTCTAAATCATTTGGTGAAAATCAAGTATTAAAAGATATAAATATAAGTGTAAATAAAGGTGAAATAATAGGTTTAGTAGGAGAAAATGGAGCAGGAAAGTCGACTCTAATGAAAACTATATTTGGAATGCCTGTAATTCGTCAAACGGGAGGATATGGAGGAAGTATAAAATTTGAAGGAAAAGAAATAGATTTTAAATCTCCATTTGATGCTTTAGAAGCAGGAATAGGTATGGTACATCAAGAATTTTCTTTAATACCTGGATTTGAAGCCACTGAAAATATAGTTCTTAATAGAGAATCGACTAAAAATAGTTTTTTAGAAGTTTTATTCGGTGAAAGGATAAAGAAATTAGATAATTTAGAGATGGAAGCTAGAGCAGGGATAGCTGTAGGACATTTAGGAGTAAAAATGGATCCAAAAACTATAATAAAAGAGATGCCTGTTGCTCATAAACAATTTACAGAGATAGCCCGTGAGATTGAAAGGGAAAACACTAAATTATTAGTACTTGATGAACCTACTGCAGTTCTTACGGAATCCGAAGCAGAAATTTTATTACAAACAATGAAACGGTTAGCTAATGAAGGAATTTCAATAATTTTTATAACTCATAGATTAAACGAAATAATGGAAATAAGCGATAAAGTAGTTGTTCTTCGAGATGGAATTTTAATAAAAGAAGTAGAAACCAGTAAAACTAGTGCTCACGAGATAACTGAGTGGATGATAGGGAGAAGTTTTAGTGAAGCTGAAACTATAAAAAAAGTAACTAAAAATGAAGAAATTCTTTTGCAATTAGATAAATTTTGGGTTGATATGCCAGGAGAAACAGTAAAAAAATTAGATTTAAAAGTATATAAAGGAGAAATTTTAGGTATAGGAGGAATGGCAGGTCAGGGAAAATTAGGAATAGCTAATGGAATTATGGGGCTATATACAACTGGAGGAAAATTAACTTTTAAAGGGAAAGAAATAGAACTAAATAAACCTAAATTACCTCTGGAAAATGGGATCTTTTTGGTGTCAGAGGATAGAAAAGGAGTAGGATTACTTTTAGATGGCACAATTGAAGATAATATAGCTTATCCTGCAATTCAAATAAAAAATGAATTTGTTCAAAGATATGTGGGTGGCTTAATAGAGTGGATAGATGAAAAAAATGTAGAAAAAAATGCATTAGAATATATAAAAAAATTAGAAATTAGATGTATAAATTCCAAGCAGACAGCTGGAGAACTTAGTGGTGGGAATCAACAAAAAGTTTGTATGGCTAAGGCATTTACTATGAAACCTGAATTATTAATGGTATCAGAACCAACAAGAGGAATAGATGTAGGAGCAAAAAAACTAGTTTTAGAAACTTTGCGTGAATACAATCAAAAATATGGTACTACAATAATTATAACTTCTTCAGAACTAGAGGAATTAAGAGGACTTAGTGATAGAATAGTTATAATAACAGAAGGTAAAGTAGCTGGGATATTGCCTCCAGAAGCTGATATAATTAAATTTGGAGAATTAATGGTAGGGATAGGAGGAACTGATGGAAAAAATTAAAAGTTATATTGAAACTATGGGATGGCCAAGAGTAATAATAGCTTTATTCCTTTTGAGTATGTATATAGTTGCTCCATTTGTAGGATTGAATCTTGGAACTTCTTTAAGTGATACATTGATAAGATTTGGAATGAATGCTGTTTTGGTATTATCTCTTATGCCGATGATATATTCAGGAACTGGTTTAAATTTCGGACTACCTTTAGGGGTTGAAGCAGGGTTAATTGGAGCAGTAATTAGTGTGGAGATGGGTCTTACTGGAATATTAGGTTTTTGGGGAGCTATTATAATGGCGATCCCATTTGCATTTATATTTGGATGGGGTTATTCTCAAATATTAAATAGAGTAAAGGGTGGAGAGATGATGATTGCTACCTATGTAGGATTTTCTTCTGTTGCAATCATGTGTATTATGTGGCTAATATTACCTTTTAAAAGTCAAGATATGATTTGGGCATATGGAGGATCTGGTCTTCGTACAACAATTAGTGTAGAAAATTATTGGCAAGGAGCTTTGAATAAAATATTTCCAATGGCGAATAAGATACCTTTTGGTGAGATAATATTTTTTGGTTTTTTAGCATTATTAATGTGGGGATTTTTTAAAACTAAATCAGGGTTAGCAATGAAAGCTGTAGGAGCAAATCCAAAATTTGCCCTTGCAACAGGAATGAATATAGATAAAGTAAGAACTAATTCAGTAATAATGTCTACAGTGTTGGCTGCTATAGGAATAATAGTATATCAACAAAGTTTTGGATTTATTCAATTATACTTAGCACCATTTTATATGGCATTTCCAGCAATTGCAGCGATCCTTATAGGGGGTGCGTCTGTAAATAAAGCAACTGTAATAAATGTAATGATAGGAACTTTTCTATTTCAAGGAATATTAACTATGACACCTTCGGTAATAAATAACTTAGTCAAAACAGATATGTCAGAAACTTTAAGAATAATAATTTCAAATGGTATGATTCTTTATGCTTTGACTAGGAAAGGGGGGAAAAAAAATGGAAAATAAATGTAAAAATTTTTTTATAAATAATATAGTACCCATAGTAATAATGATAATGATTATAATGGCTATTCCAATATCTGGTTTATCAAATGAATATTTAATTCAAGAAATGATTAGCAGACTTTCTAGAAATTCATTTTTAGTATTATCACTTATCATTCCAGTAGTTGCAGGTATGGGATTAAACTTTGGAATAGTTTTAGGAGCTATGGCTGGTCAAATAGGTTTGATTTTTATAACTGATTGGAGAATAGCAGGTATGGAAGGAATTGGACTAGCAATTTTGATTTCATTACCAATTGCTATTTTATTAGGTATATTAGGGGGATATATATTAAATAAAGCTAAGGGTAGAGAGATGATAACATCTATCATTATGGGATTTTTTATAAACGGTGTATATCAATTAGTTGTTTTATATGGAATGGGAAATATTATTCCGATGACAAACAAAAAAATAATATTAAGTCGTGGATATGGAATAAGAAATGCCATCGATTTAAAGAATGTTCGTCAAATACTAGATAAATCTATGGTTTTAAAAGTAGGGAAATTTACGATACCTATTTTGACTATATTAATAATTGCAGCTTTATGCTTATTTATAGTTTGGTTTAGGAGAACTAAATTGGGTCAAGATATGAGAGCTATTGGACAGGATATAGAGATAGCAAAATCATCAGGTATAGCAGTTGAAAGAACTAGAATTTTATCTATTATAATATCAACTGTTTTAGCTTCTATTGGACAAATAATATTTTTACAAAATATAGGAACGATGAATACATATAATAGTCATGAGCAGATAGGAATGTTTTCTATAGCAGCAATTTTAATAGGTGGTGCAACTGCTACAAAAGCTAGTATACCTAATGCTTTAGGGGGAATAATACTGTTTCATTTAATGTTTGTTATATCACCAAGAGCAGGGAAGGAGCTAGTTGGATCAGCTCAAATAGGAGAATTTTTTAGAGTATTTATTTCTTATGGAGTAATAGCATTAGCTCTAATGTTACATCAATGGAGAAGGGATCAAGAAAATAAAGCTGAAAGAAAGAGAATGATGGATATCCAACTTTCTGGAGGTGAAAAATAATGAAAAATATTATTATAAGAATAAGTGTTATTTTAGCTATGGTTATTTTGGGTATATTTTTATTTATAAGTGGAAAAGAACATGCGATATTTATAGAAAATAAAGGGGAAAAATATACGCCTAAAAATGCTTATTATATTTTAGACGGTGAAAAAGAAGTTAAAATAAAGAAAAAAAAGAAAAAAAGAGAATATGCAAAAGGACCTAATCATGTTATAGAAGTTAGGTTTAAAGATGCAAGTGGAGTAGAAAAAAAGATAGTTAAAGAATTTAAAATAAAGATAGGAGAAAAAATAACTATAAATGTAGCAATGATAGAAAGTGAACTATGGCTTAAAACTGAAAAGTTAAAAAGTAAATAAAAAGAAAAAAAGTAGAAAATTATTAAAGATTTCTACTTTTTTTAGTTAACCAAAAATTTTTTTATCAAAAATTAAACTAGCTTTATCTACAAATTCGCTTCGATGAACTTTATTTAATGTGATATGGGCAGTCTCAGGAAGTTCTTTTAACCATTCAATAGAAGCATAAAGTCCTGATTTATCAGGATCTAATCGAGATACAGTTTGTTGAGCGATATCTCCTATTAAGATTAATTTACTGCCTTCTCCTATTCTTGTAATCATTGATCTCATAGCATGAATATCAAATGATTGAGATTCATCTATTATAACAATTTTATTTAAAAAACTAGAACCTAAAATAGAAGAGATATCTAAAACTTCTATTTTATCTAGATCGATTAATTCTTTTAAAATTTCTACTCCTTTACGATGCTTTTTTTTTCTAAGGTATTGAATATTTTCAAAAGTAGTTGTGTAATTAGCAAAATGCGTTAATAATTTTTCTTCAGTATCACCAGTAGTAAATCCTTGATAACTCCATTTATCTACAGGTGAAGTATTTTTACCAATCAATATTTTTTCATAACGGTTTCCATCTAAGACTTGTTCTAATGCTCCTGCAAGTGCTAAAAGTGTTTTACCACAACCTTGTCTAGAAGTGATAGTAACAAATGGAATTTTAGGATCAAGTAGGACATCAATGGCAAATTGTTGTCTTATGTCTTTAGAAGAAATTCCATATATTTTAGAATCATCATGTTTTAATTTTGTAATTTTATTTTTTTTATAATCAAATTTACCGACAATTTGATTATATGAAAAATCTGTATAACCATAAAAAAATTGATTGGGATACATAGATTTAATTTTTAAATCTTCTAGAGAAATCTCCTTTGCTGTATAAAATTTTTTTACCATGTCAGTAGTAACTTTAGAAGTTATAACACCTGTATAAAGATCGTTTAGTTTATGCTGATCGGAAGAATCTAAGATAAGACAATTTATTCCTAAAGATGAAGCTTTAACTCTCATACTGACATCATTAGTTAGAAGAATTTTTTCTTTGTATTTTTTCATCATCATAAGAGATAAAATTTTGTTATCGACGTAGTTAGGATCTAATCCTTTAGGAATAAGAGAAATATCTCCTTGAATTTCTGTTTTTAGAGTAACGTTATTGTCTATTGTTATTCCTTCTATAAGATTTCCATTTTTTTCGATCTCTTTAAAAAACCTAAAAAATTGTCTAGCACGAAAACCGCTGTTTCCCTCTCGAGATTTAATTTTATCTAATTCTTCTAAGACATAGATTGGAATGATTATATCGCAATCATTAAAATCTTTCATAAAGAATGGGTTTGCAATTATAACATTAGTATCAACTATATATGAATTCATGAATTATACCTCCTAATTTTATTGATATAAGTATAGTATTAAAATTATCAAAAGGCAAGAAGATGGTAAGAAAACTTTAAGATGATAATATAAAGAATAGAGAGTCTATTTTTTT
>DDQV01000134.1 GCA_002342785.1 Fusobacteriaceae bacterium UBA2433
TTAGGTTATCAAATGTGAAATTCCAATTGCTTATTATGAAACTTTTATATAAATTTATAATTTTTCTACTTACCTCTAAGGGCTATCTATTGCACTAATATTATATTTTTTTTGGTTCAAAAGAAATATGGATATCCATATTTAAACCATCAGTAATTTTTATAGATAACTTATATAGAAAAAAGAAATAACAATTAAAAAATTATTACTGCTCATTTATAAAAGTTTTACATTAATTTGTAGAGTTTACAAAAAACTTTCAATAGTTTCAAAAAATTATTTAAATTTTATCTACATTTATTTGACACTATCCTTGATTATACCAAGTTGATAATGGGGGATTTTTATGATATTAATGTTAAATTTTATTTTTAAAAATGTATTCAAAAATAATTTTTTAACAAATCGAATTGTAAAGTAAAAAAATATTTATTTAGGAGGTTACTTATGGAAAAAGAGTTAAATGAAAATTTAGAATTATCAACTGAATCTATTGACAATTTTATTGATTTCTTAGAAAGTCAAGAAGATTATTTGGATTGTGGTTTAGGTGCTTTTCATACTGACGATCATTCAAATTGGGAAAAAATTATAAAATGAAATAAGATTATCAAGAATAAGTTGGAGTTCAATATATTGTATCCAACTTATTTTTATTAGGAGAATATTATGTTTAGAGATGATTTATATGATTATCCAGTATTAAAATATACCATTGCAGATTTATTTCAATTTGTAGATTTAATATCTGATGTTAACAAAATGGTGGAAAAAAATTTGGCATGAAATGACTCAATAACTGTATTATCATAACAATTACCTCTTCTACTCATAGACTGTTTCATTTTTAGCTGTTCAATCAACTTACAATAATCATTACTTATATATTGTGCTCCTTGATCGCTATGAATTATTGTTTCTAATTCAGGTTGCTCTTTTAAATAAGCTTTTTCTAGTGTATCTATTACAAGTTTCTTATCCATTGTATTCCTAATCTCATAATGAACTATTTTTTTGCTCCACAAATCTAGGATACTACTTAAGTATAGCCATCCATCTTTTTTAATTCCCCAAAGAATTGTTTTTCCTAGCCAACTATACCAAAGCCACTATTATAACTTATTTTCCTTTATTTCATATCAAAAATCATACATTATTATTTTTGACCCTCTCATTTGCTTTTTAAGGTGCCTCTAAAAACTTTCCCTTGTGTTTATACCTTTATAGTTATAAAAAAGCGAATAATAAAGCCTTTAAACCATTGGTATTATTGACGTTGAGAGGTGAAAAAATAAAAATCCTAGAAAAAAGCCTTAATGGTATCAGAAAAAGCCTTAAAGGTAGCGTAAGTAGCCTTATTTCCCTTAAAAAATACAATAATTTACAGTATTTCAAGATAATATCCTTAAAAATAGAAAATACTTTTTATATACTTTTTTTCACTTGTACTATTCTATTATTAGAATCAAATAAATATGTTAAAATAGAGTATAAAAATATTTATAGGAGAGTCTAAGATGGATAAAAAGTTAATTATAGAAAAAACTAAAGAGTTTGTTAGGGAAAAATTAGAAGGAGAAGGATCTGGACATGATTGGTGGCATATTGTAAGAGCCTATAATAATGCACTGGATATAGCTAAAAAAGAAAAAGAATTTTATGAAAAAGAAATAGATATTTTTGTAGTTGAATTGGGATCTTTACTTCATGATATAGCAGATCATAAATTTGGATATAGTGATGAAGATAGAAAAAATATTATTAGTAATTTTTTATTAAAGTTAGATGTAGAAAAAAAAATAATAGATCATGTAGTTTATATAGCTAATAATATTTCATTTAAAGGTGGAAAAAATAAACATAAGATGGAGACTATCGAAGGTAAGATAGTTCAAGATGCAGATAGGATAGATGCCATTGGAGCCATAGGAATAGGAAGAACCTTTGCATATGGAGGATATAAAAAAAGAGTTATGTATGATCCTGAATGTAAATCTGAGATAAAAGATAGGGAAGACACTATAAGTCATTTTTATGAAAAACTTTTATTATTAAAAGATAAAATGAATACTAAAACAGGAACTGAAAAAGCTCAGAATAGACATAGAGTAATGGAAGAATTTTTAGAGAATTTTTATTCTGAATGGAATGGAGAAAACTAAGAATAATTTGATTTAGTTAAAGATGAGGTATATTATATCTAATATTAATGGAGTATGTTGTTATCTTATAAAAAAGAGGTGAAATGATGAGAGTAGGAATAATTTGTATGAGTGATAAAGGGTCTAAGGGAGAGAGGGAAGATCAGAGTACAAAAGTAATTATAGAGTGTGTAGAAAATTTTGGATATGAAGTTGTTATAAAACACCTTATTCCAGATGAGGAAGATATTATAGAAAAAAAATTATTAGAAGTTGTAGAAAGAAAAGATGTAGATTTAATTTTAACTACAGGTGGAACAGGATTTTCTCCAAGAGATGTAACACCAGAAGCAACTCTACGAGTAATAGAAAGGTTGACACCTGGAATACCAGAAGCTATGAGAGCATTTAGTATGAAGATAACTAATCGTGGGATGTTATCTAGAGGTGTTGCAGGGATTAGAAAAAATACTCTAATTATAAATCTTCCAGGAAGTCCTAAAGCAGTGAGAGAAATATTAGAATATATGTTAGAACCTATAGATCATGGATTGGAAATTTTATTAAAAAAAACAGGAGACTGTGCTAGAAAGTAAAAAAAAATCTTAACATAAAGATTTTTTATAAAATAATATTTTAGGCCATTATTTATTGTGAAGTAAACTCAAAAAGGAAAAGATATGGATTATATATTAAATGGATTTATAAGGGCATTTCAACTGATAATATCTTTAGATAAAGAGTTATATGAAGTTATCTTTTTATCTATAGGAGTTGCCCTTGTATCAACAACAATAATTTCTGTGATTTTTATACCCTTGGGATTAAAATTAGGTTTAAAAAAATTTAAAGGGGAATTTTTTTTTGCTAGAACAATATTCTCTTTAATGGGTGTTCCCTCAGTAGTAGTAGGATTAGTTATAGCTTTGATGTTATCTAGAAATTCAGTATTTGGTTTTTTAGAATTACTATATACTCCTATAGCTATTATAATAGCCCAGTCATTTTTAATCCTACCCCTTTGTCTGAGTCTTACCTACACACTCAGTCGTTCAAAAGCACGAAAAATAAATAGAGTGGGAAAGATATTAGGTGGAAATAGAAAAGATAGATTATTTTTAATCTTGTCTGAATTAAAAAATGAACTTTTGATTATAGTTATAACTTGTTTTTCCCGTGCTATAACAGAAGTAGGAGCGGTGATGATTGTAGGAGGAAACCTTAAGGGTTCTACTAGAGTTATGACTACTTCTATATCTATGTTAAATTCTATGGGAGATTATTCTAAAGGAATAGCATTAGGAATAATATTACTAGGGATTACATTTTTAATTAACAATTTCATATATGTTCATAAAACTGAGGTGAAAGATTAATTATGACAAAAGATATTAAAATTATAAAATTAAAGAAAAATTTTAATGACAAAAGAATTTTAGATATTTCAGAACTTATCTTTAAAAATAAAGAGATCAGTTATCTACTTGGAGAAAATGGAGCTGGAAAATCTACTTTATTAAATATATTAGCTAGGATAGATAAAGAATATCAAGGTAGGATAGAAGATTCATTTTTATCAGATGAGATCTCACTAGTAGATGCAAATCCATATATGTTAAAGGGTAATGTCTATAAAAATATTGAATATCCATTGAAGATAAGAAAAATAAAAAATATAGATAAAAAGATGACAACTCTTTTGGATATATTTAATTTAAATAAACTAAAAAATAAAGAGGCTTCTAAACTTTCTAGTGGAGAAACTCAAAAAGTTGCCATAGTAAGAGCTATGTCATTTTCCCCTAAGTTACTCATGTTAGATGAACCTACGGCAAATCTAGATAAACTAGCTAAACTAGAACTTATAGAAATTTTAAGAAGATATAATGAAAAAGGTAATACAATAATTGTTGTAACTCATGATCATAGTTTTTTTGAAAACTTAAAGGGAAAAAAAATAATTTTGGAAAAATTAGAAGGGAAATAAAAAGGAGTTAAAATATGAATTTTTTAAAAGTAACCGATATAAAAGATATAGAAAAATTAATTTTAAAAAAAATACCAACTTTGAAAGGAAAAAAAGAGATCTGTAAATTAGAAGATTCCCTAGGAAGAATATTATATGAAGATATTAAAGCTATTTTAAATGTTCCAGAATTTAATAGATCTACAGTAGATGGATATGCAATAAAATCAAGAGAATCCTTTGGAGCATCTCAAGGTATCCCTGCATTTTTTACTTTAAAAGGTGAAGTTTTTATGGGTGAAGATACATCTAAAAAATTAAATAGTGGAGAAGCAATATATGTTCCTACAGGTGCTATGATTCCAAATGGTGCAGACGCTATGATCATGATTGAATACTGTGAGATATTAGATGATACTTTACTTATCCACAAACCAGTGAGTAAGTTTGAAAATATAATGCTTATGGGAGAAGATGTAAAAGCAGGGGATATTATTTTAAAAAAAGGTTCAACTATAACTCCAGAAAATGTAGGAGTCTTAGCATCTTTAGGGATATATGAACTACCTGTATTTAAAAAATTTACATTTTCTATAATCTCTACAGGAGATGAGATAATAGGTGAGAAAGAAGAATATAAGATGGGGAAGATAAGGGATATAAATTCTTATACATTATCTTTAGCTATTCAAAAGTTTGGAATCGTCGTAGAAAAAAAAATAGTTAAAGATAATTTTGAAACTATATTAGAAGAGGTGAGAAGTTCTACAAAAAATTCAGATATAGTTTTAATATCTGGAGGAAGTTCTGCTGGAAATTATGATTATACTAGTAAGGTAATCTCCTTATTAGATGATGGGGAAGTATTTGTTCATGGGATCTCAATAAAACCAGGGAAACCTACAATTATTGGAAGATCAAAAGACAAACTTATCTTTGGTTTACCTGGACATCCAATCTCATCTATGGTTGTTTTTAATATTATTGTAAAAAAACTTATTGAAAGTTTATATCTACAAGAAGATAAAGATGATTTTTATTATGGAATTTTATCTCAAAATGTTCATTCTACCCCTGGAAGAACTACATATCAAATGATAAATAAAACTGTTGAAAATAATGAGATAATTATTAATCCTATCTTTGGAAAATCAGGGATGACAACTCTTATGACTAAATCTAATGGTTATATAATATTAGAAAGTGATATAGAGGGATTAGAAAAAACAAGTAGAGTAAAGGTATACAAATTTTAGGAGGCGAAAAATTTGAGAAATACATTTATAGATAATATTAGCTTAGAAGAAACTAAACCTCTATTTTTTAATAGGATAGAAAAATATAATAAAAAAGAAACAATAACAACAGAAAGATCTTTAGGAAGGATAACAGCATCTTCTGTTTTTGCCAAGGTATCATCTCCAAATTTTAATGCTTCAGCTATGGACGGAATATTAGTTAGATCTAAAGATACAGAGATGGCTAGTGAAACCAATCCTGTAATTTTAAAAGAAGGAAAAGATTTTCTCTATGTAAATACAGGAAATCCCATCGATAGTAAATTTGATGCAGTGATTATGATAGAGGAAGTAGTGGAACTAGAAAATAAAGATGTAAAGATAATAAAATCTGCATATCCATATCAACATATAAGAGATGTAGGGGAAGATATAATAAAAAATGATATGATACTTGCGTCATCTCATGAGATTAGACCAGAAGATATTGGAGCTTTATTTGCTGGTGGAATATTTGAGATAGATGTAGTAACAAAACCCAAAATTGCAATTATTCCAACAGGAAGTGAGATTGTAGAAGATTATAGAAATTTAAAAGTAGGAGATATTATAGATTCTAATTCTAGAATGTTTGAAGCTATGATAACTGCATCAGGTGGAGAGCCACATAGATATTCACCCGTTCGAGATGAGAAGGAACTTCTAAAGAAAAATATATTAGATGCAGTTGAAAAAAATGATGTAGTAATTATAAATGCAGGATCATCAGCAGGAACTCACGATTATACAAAATCTCTTATAGAAGAATTAGGAGAAGTTATAATCCATGGAATAGCTATAAAACCAGGCAAACCAACTATCTTAGGATTTATTAAAAACAAACCTGTAATAGGAATACCGGGATATCCAGTGTCAGCATATTTTGTTTTTCAACAATTTGTAGATTCACTCCTTGAAAAGATGTTAGGTAGAAGCAATGAAAAGGTGGTTACAATAAAAGCTGGTTTATCTAAAAGAGTATATTCCTCACTAAAACACAAAGAGTTTATTCGTATGTCTCTAGGATATGTAGGAGGTAAACTAATAGCTACACCTTTAGATAGAGGGGCAGGAGCAAGTATGAGTTTAGTAAAAGCTGATGGGATTCTTGTAATATCTAGAAATAATGAGGGACATGATAAAGGGGAAGAGGTAGAAGTAACACTACTAAAACCATTATCGACTATAAAAAAATCTATAGTAGTAATCGGAAGTAATGATCCTATAATGGATAGAATTTCAGAAAATGTAAAACTTTCATTGTCCCATGTTGGAAGTCTAGGGGGAGTGTTAGCACTAAAGAAAAATGAAACGACTATAGCTCCTATCCATATATTAGATAATAAAAGTGGAAACTATAATAAAGATGTTTTAAAAAAATATTTTCCATCTAAAGATGTAGTTTTAATAAAGGGAATAAAAAGAGAGCAAGGACTTATAATACCTAAAGGTAATCCAAAACATATAAAAGGAATTGAAGATTTAAAACGAGAAGATATAACATTTATGAATAGACAACGGGGAGCAGGTACACGTATTCTCTTGGACTATCGTTTAGAAAAATTAAATATAGATAATTCTGAAATAAAAGGTTATGAAAGGGAATCTACAACTCATTTAGCGGCGGCAATGTCAGTAAGTTCTTTAACTTGTGATACTGCTCTTGGAGTTAAATCTGCAGCAGATATATTAGATCTTGATTTTATATTTGTTGGAGATGAAGATTATGATTTTGCAATTTTAAAGGAAAGTTTAAAAGATGAGAGAGTTTTAAAATTTATTGAATATATAAGATCAGAAAATTTTGCAAAAGAGATAGAAAAAATACCAGGATATAAATTAGAAGATCCAGGAAAGATAATAGAGATATAATATTTATAAAATAAAAAATAAAAGAGGAGAAAATCATGAAAAATATAAAAGGAAAGATCCTTGCAATAAATATAAGTGAAACAAAAGGTGTTGTAAAGCAACCTATAGAAAAAGGTGTATTTAAAGTAGATCATGGTTTAGTAGGAGATGCCCATGCTGGTAACTGGCATAGACAAGTTAGTTTACTAGATAATACCAGTATAAAAAAATTAAAAAATTTGGACAACGTAGGATTTTGTACAGGTAAATTTGCTGAAAATCTTACAACAGAAGGAATGGTTTTATTTGAACTACCAATAGGTACAAAATTAAAAATTGGTGAAACTCTTCAAGAGGTAACTCAAATAGGAAAAGATTGTCATGTAGGATGTGAAATAAGAAAATTAGTAGGTGATTGTGTTATGCCTAGAGAGGGTATCTTTACTAAAATTTTAAAGGGTGGAGAGATAAAACCAGGGGATTCTATAGAAGTAGTGGAAGATTAAATCTATAAAAAATAAATATTAAAAAAAGGACACTGATTAAGTTTTTCAGTGTCCTTTAAAATTAATAATTAAGAGCTGCCTTAAAAGTTTCTTTACCTTTACCAGGTGTTACTGGAATATTTAATTCAATCATAGTTTCTTCTAATCTATCTAATACAATCTCAAGGATCTTAGCATCAACATTACCCATATGAGATATTCTAATGATCTGTCCTAAGTATGGTCCATATCCACTTGCAATATCTACACCTTTTTTATATAAAGTTTCTCTAAATAAAGCATCGTCGATCTCTACTCCTTCAGGATATTTAATATTAGCCAATGAGCAAGTTCTTTCCTCTTCTTTTTCAACAAACATAGAGTATCCCATTGCAATTAAACCTTCAGAAAAAGCTTTTGCATTTTTAATATGTCTATTATATCTAGCTTCTATTCCCTCTTTTTTCATTAAAGTGATAACCTCTTTCAATCCCCAAATAAGAGTTATTGGTGGAGTTGAAAAATATTTAGCGGGATCTTCCATAACTGGTAGCCAATTATTTAGATCATTGTAAAATTCATAAATTTTCCCCAAATCATCTCTTCTTTTTAAAAATTTTTCAGATGTCCAGATTATAGATAATCCAGGAGTCATTCCAAATGATTTTTGTGATCCAGTAAACATAATATCTACCCCAGCCTCATCTAAATAAATTCTTTCAGAACCAGCTGAACAAACAGTATCTAAGATAAAAATAATATCTTCAAATTGTTTTAACATGTCTCTAATCTCAAATATTGGAGCTTTTACCCCTGTTGAAGTATCTACATGGGTAACTGTTATAGCTTTATAATTATGTTTTTTAAGTTGGGCCTCAATTTCAGATACTGGAACTATAGTACCATCTTTAGATTTTAAAAGATCTACTTCAATATCTCTAGAATTACATATATCTATAAATCTATCTCCAAATGATCCATGGGAAACAACAAGAACTCTGTCTCCTCTTTTAACAGTATTACATATTGCTATTTCCATTCCCAGAGTACCTGTTCCTGGGATAACAAATGCATTATGTGATCTCCAAATATTTTTTAGATCCTCTATAACACTTTTCATATCAGATATAAATGCAGGATCTCTAAAAGATACCATTTTTTTTGTCATAATTGTTTCTACTTCTTTAGCCACTGGAGTTGGACCAGGTTGCATAAGTAACATATAAAATACCCCCTAAAATTTGTTTTCTAAATTTAAACTTTGTTATATTAATCCTATCTCTTATTTTTTAATAAGTCAATGATTTTTTCTATATATTTTGTATCATCTAGTAAAAGTTAGTTGTTTAATTTTTGAAAGAAAAAAAGGATAATGAAATATACTGTAACCTGGACACTAGAAAAAAAGAATGTCCTTTTTTTATTGAAATTATTTGACATATACAAATATTTGTATACATTATTATAATGCTTAAAAATATTTATTGTAAAGTTATAGGTATCAACATTTTTTTGATTACTAAATAAAATTAATGAGTTGTTATAATTTTTTATGATAAATAATAAAATAAAATTTTTGAAAATAAGAAAATATTACTATTCAATGTCCTATTTTTTAAGAATTCAAATAAATCAAAGATATTTGTAAATGTTATTATGATTATAATAAAAAATTCTTCTTGACACTTAGCTTAATTTAAATTAAAATAATTGTATACAATTTTAGAGGGGGGAATATTATGATCAAGTTAAACCAAAAATCAATTTTTATTTCAGAAGAAAATGAAATATTAAAAGATGTAAACAATTTAAAAAAAGAAGAAGCAAAAAAAAATACGTTAACTTATTCAATACTAAAAAAACATAATACAACAGATGACATGGAAAACTTACAAATAAAATTTGATTCAATGGCATCTCACGATATAACATATGTAGGAATTATTCAGACTGCAAAGGAAAGTGGATTAAAAAAATTTCCACTACCATATGTTTTAACAAATTGTCATAACTCACTATGTGCAGTAGGTGGAACAATAAATGAAGATGATCATGTATTTGGACTAACTTCAGCTAAAAAATATGGTGGAATATTTGTACCAGCACATCAAGCAGTAATTCATTCATACATGAGAGAAAATTTTGCAGGCTGTGGAAAAATGATTATTGGTTCTGACTCTCATACAAGATATGGAGCCTTAGGAACTATGGCTATTGGTGAAGGTGGAGGAGAATTAGTAAAACAACTTTTGGAAAAAACATATGATATAAAATATCCCAATGTTGTAGGAATAAAATTAAATGGAAAACCTAGACCTGGTATTGGTCCTCACGATGTAGCATTGGCTATTATAGGAAAAGTTTTTAAAGATGGATATGTAAAAAATTCGGTAATGGAATTTTTTGGAGAAGGAATCAAAAATTTATCTGTTGAATTTAGAAATGGTGTAGATGTAATGACTACAGAGACAACTTGTTTAACTTCTATTTGGGAAACAGATGAAAAAGTTAAAGAATATTTAGAAAACCATAATAGAGGAAATGACTATAGAAAATTAAAGAGAACAGGTGTAGCTCATTATGATGGACTAGTAGAAGTAGACCTATCTAAAATTGAATCTATGATAGCCATGCCTTCTCATCCAAGTAATGTATATTCTATAAAGGAGTTATACGAAAATTTAGATGAAATATTAACTAAAGTAGAAGCCGATTGTAAAAAACTAGGAATGAATATAGATTTAAAATCAAAAGTTGTTAATGGTAAACTAAAAGCCGAGCAAGGAGTTATAGGTGGATGTTCAGGTGGAACTTTTGAAAGTATTACCGATGCTATAGATATAATGAAAGGAAAAGTTGTAGATAATGAATTTAATTTAAGTTTATATCCAGGAAGTCAACCTGCTTATATTCAATTAGCCGAACATGGATATACTATAAAAGCCATGAAATCAGGAGCAGTTATGAGAACAGCTTTTTGTGGTCCATGTTTTGGAGCTGGAGATACTCCAGGAAATAATCAATTAAGTGTTAGACATAATACAAGAAACTTTCCATCAAGGGAAGGATCAAAACCAGGAAAAGGACAATCTTCATCAGTGGCATTGATGGATGCAAAATCTGTTGCAGCAACTGCAATTAACGGTGGATTTATAACTGCAGCAACTGATTTAGATGTAGAATATATAAATCCAAAGTACACATATGATGATTCAGCTTATAAAGTAAAAGTATACAATTACGGAAAAAATATAGAACAAGAAGAAAATGATTTAATAGAGGGACCAAATATTAAACCTTGGCCAAAGATGCCTAAGTTGACTGAAGATTTAGTTTATAAGATTGTAGCTTATATAGACGATCCTGTAACTACAACAGATGAGTTAATCCCATCAGGGGAAACTTCATCATATAGATCAAATCCATATGCATTATCAGAATTTACATTGTCAAGAAGAGTTCCTGAATATGTAGAAAGATCAAAATCTGTGAGAGAGTTTGAGTATTCAAGAGAAGCTGGAGAAAATCCATTTGAAAAATTTGAAGAATTAAAAAAGATTGCTTCTAAAGTAGAAAAATTATCTTCAATGAAATTGAATGAAATTGGAATAGGATCACTGATCTATGCCAATAAACCAGGGGATGGGTCTGCAAGAGAGCAAGCAGCATCGTGTCAAAAAGTATTAGGTGGATGGGGAAATATCTGTAAAGAATATGCAACAAAAAGATATAGATCAAATGTAATTAATTGGGGGATGTTACCATTTACAATTGACAGTGAAATTCCATTTATAGAAGGAGATTTTTTATTAGTTAAAGATGTTAAAACGGCTTTGTTAGAAGGAAAAACAGAAGTAAAAGCTTATGTTTTAGGTAAAGAAGTAAAGGAATTTAATTTAAAGTTAGAAAATTTAAATTCCACAGAAAGAGAAATAATAGTTGATGGATGTTTAATTAATTACTACAGGAAACAAAATGAATCTAAATAATAAAATTAAAAGAAGTTGTTTTATGACAACTTCTTTTTAAATTTATTTAGTTTTATCTAATTTAATGGGATCATTAAATGAAGTGAGTATAGAATTTTTTGCATTTATAAGATGAATTTTATTTATTCTTTTAGCTTCAGATAAATTTTTACCTTTAATATTTTTAAATATTTCTAAATGTTCACTGTAAGCTTCTTTCATTCTTTCAGGATTTTTTAGAGAATTTTTTCTGAGTTTAGAGATTATAAAATCATAATTTTTAAGAACTTTGATAGTAAATTCTAAACCTGAACTTTTGTAGAGCAGATCATTATATTCTGAAAAAAGTCTTCTAGAAGCATCCCAGTTTTCAGCATGTAGTTGTAGATTTGTAAGACTCAAATTTTCTTCAATATCTGTTTGTGCTTTACCAGAACTTGCAATTGCATCAAGAAGTATATCTTCAAGGGCCATTCTAATTTTAAACATCTCTTCGATTCTTTTTACAGTCATATGCATAATTTTAAGTCTTCCATTTGGAAGCCTTTCTATAATACCTTCTATTTCTAATTTTTTTATAGCTTCTCTAAGAGGTGTTCTACTAACATTTAATTTATTGGAATAATCTATTTCAATTATTTTACTTCCAAAATTTAAATTTCCTTCAATAATATCATTTTTGATAATATCATATATATGGTCACTTATATTTTTTCTAGCTTTAATCATTTTTATCCTCCTTAAGTACATCAATATAATTATATACAATTTAAAGAATAAAGTAAAATTAAAATTTAGAAATAAGATCAATAAAAATATCAAAAATTAGTATTATCAATATTATTGTATACAATATTTTAAGATGATTTTATTAAAAAAAAGCAAAAAATATGGATTATAATGAATAATAGTCTTTTTTTTTAGTTTAAAATGGTCGTAATGTAATATATTCATTCTATTTTAGAATAAATATAAAAATATTTGTACACAATTATTGACTTTTTTTAAAAAATAAAGTACTATTATATCAGAACAAAGCAAAATAATTTAATTAAGGGGGAATATTATGAAAAAAATGATTGGTTTAGTTGCTACAATGATTGCTTTAATGGGAGTAATGACTGGATGTGGTGAGAAAACAGAAAAAGATCTAAGCTTTCCACAAAAGAAAACGGTAGAGATAATAGCACCAGCGAGTCCTGGTGGTGGATGGGATTCAACAGCAAGAGCTCTACAAAAAGTAATTAAAAATAATAAATTAGCTGATGGTGTGAATGTAGTAGTAACTAATCAACCAGGAGGAAGTGGAAGTGTAGCTTGGAATGGTCTTATATCTGGGAAGGATTCACATAAAGTATCAATGGATTCGTCTTATATATATTTAAATAAAATGCTTGGAATGGAGGATGCACCTACAATTCATGATGTAACTCCAATAGCAACTCTTACAAATGAATGGATTGGAGTATTCGTAGCAAAAGATTCTCCATATAATTCTATAACTGAATTATTTGAAGCTGTTAAATTAGATCCTCAATCAGTTCAATTTGTAGTGGCACCAGGAAAAGGAAATGATGATCATTTAGCAACATTAACTACAGCAAAAGCTTATGGAGTAGACGTAGCGGAATTTGATAAAACTATTGCAGCAACTTCTACATCTGAGATTCTTACTGGTATTATGGGTGGATTTTATGACGCATGTTTTACTGGAGCTTTAGAAGGTTTAGAATTTGTTAAAGCAGGACAAATGAAATGTCTTGGTATTACAGCAGATAAAAGATATGAAGGAGAATTTTCTAACATTCCTACAATAAAAGAGCAAGGGGTAAACGTTGTGTTCCCTCATTGGAGAGGAATCTTAGCATCACCTGATATGACAGCAGAAGAAATTGCTTGGTGGGATGATTTAATTTCAAGAGCAGTAGCTACTGATGAATGGAAAGAGATCTTAGCTAACAATGAATGGGTAGACTATTATAGAAATTCTGCAGAAACTAAAGAAATGTGGGAAAAAGAGTTTCCTATATATGAAGAACTTGCAGAGACATCTGGTTTAAAAAGATAATAAATAATTAAAAGTAGGAAAAAGGTTCTAAAGGAAGAACCTTTTTCTACCTTAGTATATAAATACATATATATACATATATGTATTTATTTACATACTAAGAATTGCCATATTAATAAATTAATTTGTTTGAAACAAGGAGAGTAAGTTAATGACTGAAAATAAAACTATAGGAATAGCAGGTATTATAATAGCTACAATCTATGGAGTAGCCGCATTTGGATTAAAAAATCCATCACCTTCATTATTAATAGGACCTACAATATTTCCAATGATTATAACTGTAGGAACATTTTTCTTTTCATTGGTTCTTATAGCAGAAGATTATACGAAGAATGCAAAGAAAAAAGTAATAAAATATGACCCTAAAGTATTAAAGGCAATGGGGATGTACACAGGGGTATTTGCAATATATATTCTTATTTTTGAAAAAGTGGGTTTTTTAATCTCAACGATATTAATGTTAACATCGTTATTATTTATACTTAATAAGGGGAAGTCTCAATATAAGATCAATTTGATACTTGGATTTTTATTTCCACTTATTTGTTATATAATTTTTGCAAAAATATTTACAATATCACTACCACGTGGGATATTAACATTTTAATTTTTTAGGAGGAAACTTTAATGAACGAATTATTAATAAATGTTGCTGGAGGATTTGGTGCAATATTTAACGTTTATACTATTCTTTGGATTACATTCGGAGGTTTACTTGGAACTATAATAGGAATGTTACCTGGATTAGGACCTGCAACAGGAGTAGCTATATTAATACCTTTAACATTTGGTATGGATCCTACTGCTGCCTTAGCTACTATGGTATCCATCTATTTTGGGGCGATGTTTGGAGGTTCAAGATCATCTATATTACTTAATACTCCAGGAGATGGGGGAGCCATTGCAGCTACTTTTGATGGATACCCTATGGCAAGAAATGGAATGGCAGGAGAAGCTTTAGCTATTTCAGCATGGGCTTCACTTATTGGAGGTATTTTCTCTGCAGTATTTCTTGCGATATTATCTCAACCTATCTCAGAATTAGCTATAAAGTTTGGTCCTCAACAATATACGATGTTGATGTTATTTGCTCTTATAGCAACTACAACTATTGCTAAAGGAAATATGATGAAAGGGATGTTAGCTACTTTTTTAGGATTAATGGTATCTACAATAGGAGCAGATACTCTTACTGGATCAACAAGATTCACAATGGGAATAGCAGAATTATATCAAGGAATTGATTTTTTAGTTCTTATAATAGGGTTTTATGCTATTGGAGAAGTATATATAAATTTTGATAAACTTCTTTATATAAAAGAAGGAGAAAGATCTACTGATGAGATAGCAGTTTCTAAAGTTAAATTGACTAAAGAACAATTTAAAAAATGTCTTATCCCAATACTTAGGTCTACACCTCTTGGATTTCTTATTGGAGTACTTCCAGGAGCAGGAGCAACTATAGCAACTATGGTTTGTTATTCTACAGAGAAAAATTTATCTAAAAATCCTGAAGATTTTGGTAAGGGAGAAATCGTAGGATTAGCGGTACCAGAAGCATCAAATAATGCAGCAGCAACAGGGGCTATTATACCAATGCTTACTTTAGGAATACCAGGATCTGGAACTACAGCTGTAATGATTGGTGCACTTATGATGATTGGTGTAAAACCAGGACCATTATTTTTTACAACTCAGGGACATATAGCATGGGCAGTAGTAGCAAGTATGTTTTTAGCAAATATAATATTACTTATAATTAATTTACCCCTTGCTACTCAATTAATAAAAGTACTTAAAACACCACCAAAATTATTACTTCCATGTGTAATAACTCTTGGATTTATTGGAACTTATTCTCTTACATATTCAACTATAGACTTTATGATAATTGTAGGATTCGGATTCTTAGGATATTTTATTAAAAAGTTAGATATCCCTGTGGCAACTTTTATCCTTGCTATGATCTTAGGAGTAAAACTTGAAACTTCATTTAGACAAGCTATGCTTATAGGAAAAGGAGACTTTGGAATATTTGCATCAGAACCAATTACTATATTTTTTATAGTGGCAACAATACTTTCAGTATTTGGTCCAATCTTAGGAAATTATATAAAAAAAAGAAAAACTTTAATACAAATATAAAAAAATATAATTAGAATAAATAAAAAAAGGAAA
>DDQV01000163.1 GCA_002342785.1 Fusobacteriaceae bacterium UBA2433
TATTTTTTTAAACTTTTTTTTCTAAACATTTTTTCTTTTCTATCCAATTTCTAGCTAATGGCCATGCTATCACTCCAACAATAATTAACACTCCAATCCACTGAACCACGCCTACTTTTTCTTTTAAAATAAACATAGCAGCAAGGGTAACAACTGGAAGTTCTATAGAGCAAAGGATAGATGCAACACCTACTCCTATTTTTGGAATTCCTATGGAAAAAAATAATGGTGGGATAACACTTCCTAATATCCCTAAGGGTAAACCAAATTTTACGATACCAGAAAAAGTCAAACTCTCTATTAGATATGATGGAGGATAGATCCCCAAGATACAAATACTTGTACCTATTAACATTATTCCACTTCTTGTCATAGAATCTACCACAGTAGCCACACGACCGTTTACAAATAAAAATAAACTATAAAATATTGCCGACATAAATCCGTAGATTATTCCTTCATAACTAAGTTCTTGTCTTTCAAAAATCATGTTAGAAGCTAAAAGTGTTCCAAAGACCAAGACCATCATGGAAATTATATCTGATTTAGTTGGTAGTTTTTTTTCTGCTATACATTCTATTAAATTTCCTACCCATGTAAATTGAAATAAAAGTAGGATTGACATAGATACAGATAGTAGTTGGACAGATCTATAATAAGCTATGCAAGTTAAAGCAGTTGGAATTCCTGTGATCAAAAGTTTTACTATATTTAAATTACTTACTCTTAGATATCCGCCCTTGAATATTTGCCTTAAAATAAGCATAACCCATAAAAGACAAGTTCCTGTTAAAACTTGAAGGGAGGTTATCTCTCCTGGATGGAGCCCTTGTCTATAAGCAAACGTTACAATAGTTGATAACATCCCATAACTAACGGCACCTAATAAAACAATGACATTATATTTTAATACATCTTTCAAAATATCCTCCTTTATGATAAAACATAAATATAATCTATAGGTAGACTCTAAAATAATATTATTATTTTAGATTTAAGTTTATATAATCTAAACCCCATGAATGCATACTATCAATTACTTTAATAAAGGATTTTCCCTCTTCTGTGAGATAATATTCAACTTTTGGTGGTACTTGGTTATAAGAATATCTAGTAATCAATCCAGTAGTTACTAGTTCTTTTAATTGACTACTTAAATAGGCTTGAGTTACTTTAGGTATAGATTTTTTTATCTCTGAAAACCTTAAAGTATTATCTTTTAATAAAAAAATAATTACAATCTTCCACTTACCCCTTATTAACTTTTGCGTTAAACATATTGGGCACAATCGTTCTTTTATCTCTGGTTCAATTTTGCATTCCAAACATTCTAATTTTAATTTTTCCAATTAATTAACTCCTTTTTTTTACTAAGTATCTTTTTTTATACTTAGTATGAAATATCTTTGTACTTGTTATTTTATTATCTTAAGTCTATAATATTATTGTTTAGAAGTCAACGAATTAAAAGTTGACTGATATTCGAAAAAAAATCTGATTTAAAGGAGTATTAAAATGAAAATGCCAGAAAATGTTATGAATTTACTAAATGATAAGGAAGCTTCAAAAGTTTTAACAACTGTTGATTCAAATGGAATACCTCACTCAATCGTAGTAGGAAGTATGATGGCCCCAGCAGAAGATATGCTTTGTGCTGCTGAAGTATTAATGAAAAAAACTGCTGAAAATCTTAAAACAAATAAAAATATTGCTATTTTAGCAGTAAAAGGAATGGAATCTTATTCAGTAAATGGAACTGTTATTCAAAGACAAGTAAGTGGAGATCTATTTGAAACAGTAGCAGAAGAACTTAAAAAAGTAGGTTTACCTACTCAAGCAGTTTGGACTTTTAAACCAACAGCTATATTTAATCAAAGTGCTGGACCAGATGCAGGAAAAGAAATATTATAAAATAATCTAAAAAAAAAGCAGAAGTAAAATTATCTTACTTCTGCTTTTATCTTAAAAAAATAATGTGAATCCTATAATTATAAGGATTATATGAGTTACACATTCAAATTTTTTCTGGCTTATCTTATCTATTGTAAAATTTCCAAGAAGATATCCTAATATTACTGCTGGGAAAAATAATAGAAATAATTTTAGATGTCTTATATCAATACTTGTTTTAAAAAAATATCCAATAATTATAAATGGATTTAAGATACACCAGTATAGTGAGATCATTACCCTATAGGTTCTTTTTTTTTGGTTTGTTTATTCATATATGTTCCAATGAGAGGTCCCCCCATCCCATAGGCTGTTTGTAGAATCCCACTAAAAAAAGGATATAGATGGGGAAATAATCTTATTTTGTTATCTCTTTTTTTATTTTTTATACCTAGGTATAGAGTGTACCCTGAATTAAATATTATAAAAGATCCTAACAAATAATTTGCTATAGTTAGGTTTAAATAATCTGGAATTATGAGTCCAAAAGGTATTCCAACTCCTGATAAAAATAGCATAGTTATGAATTTTTTTCTATCTATATATCTATAGTCTTTGTAGACAATAGCTAATGATTGAATAATAGATGTAAAAAGTATAACAGGTAAAAATATAGATTTATCTATAAAAAAAAGACTCAGAGGTAGAGCAAATATTATTGCTCCAAAACCAGAGATACTCTGTATCCAATAACCAATTAAAATTATTATAAATAATGTAACACTTGTAAATAAATCCATTCTCCTATTTCACTTCACTTTTTAATATACTCATTAGTATTTCATCATGGTATCTACCTTGTCTAAAGAGTTCCTCCCTTAATACTCCCTCTCTTTTAAAACCACATTTTTCATAACATTTAATAGCTCTCTCATTAAAAGAGTAGACATTCAGTGCAATCTTATTTATATTCATCTCATCAAATATGAATTTAACTAGGATATTTATAGCATCACTACCATATCCTTTGCTCCAGTATTCCTTATCTCCTATAAATATCCCAATGACTACCTTACTATTTTTCCAATCGATACTATTTATTCCACACCCTCCAATATATCTATCCTCTAAAGTTTCTAAAGCAAAGGTATAAGTATCTTTTATAGCGCTTATACCGCTATACCATTTTTCTTCATCTTCTAATGTAAATGGATATGGGATTGTAGGTTGTAAGTTTTTTCTAACTTCAAAATCATTTAAAAATTCCTTTGCTCTTTCTATATCTCCTTTTCTATATTCCCTTAGTCGAACTAGTTTTCCTTCATACATAGTTTTTCCTCCAAAAATTATTTTTTTAGTAAGAGTATACTTTATAAAATAAAATAATCCAAAATTATTATAAAAAAATATATAATTGAAGAAGGAAAATATGGATATCTGTAGTAAACTATAGTCAAAAGAAATATGAAAGAGGAGGGATATAGATGGATTATTATTTAAATGTACTTAGACAATGGAAAGATTTTGATGGTAGATCTAGTAAGAAAGAATATTGGGTCTTTATACTTATAAACTTTGTAATAACTATGGCATTAACTATAGTAGAACAAGTTTTTTTTCGAGGTAGTGGAGTTATTTCAAGTTTATACGGATTGTTTGTATTAATTCCAGGAATTGCAGTAGCTATAAGAAGGTTGCATGATGTAGGAAAGAGTGGATGGATGCAATTAGTTATATTTATTCCCTTAATTGGTTGGATATGGATCTTGATCTTAATGGTTAGAGATGGAGATTTAGGTAGAAATCAATATGGAGAAGATCCAAATGAAATAAGATTTTAATAAAATATAACTTTTTAAAAGGATGGAATATTATGAAATGGGATAGATTACTCAACGTAGAATACTTTAGGGAAAAAAATATAGAAAACCAATTAGACGAATTAAAAAAAGATTCATCTAAGATCATCTTTAGTTCAGCTTTTAGAAGATTACAAAATAAAACTCAGATATATCCTTTAGAGAGTAATGATTTTGTAAGGACAAGGTTAACTCATTCTATAGAGGTATCTACAATAGCACAGATAATAGGAAATAAAATAGAAAAAAGATTGATAGAGATAGATGAACTTCCAAAAGAAAAAAAGGGAATGATCGAAAATATTTTAAAGGCAGCTTCATTAGTACATGATATAGGAAATCCTCCCTTTGGTCACTATGGAGAATTTATTATCCATGATTTTTATACTAAATATTTTGCAGAAAAATTTAAAAATAATATTGATTTTTATGGATATCCTTGGTCCCTTGAGGAGATCTATGACTTTGAAAAATTTGAAGGAAATGCTCAAGCTTTTCGACTCTTAAAAAAACTTCAATATCTAAGAGATGAAAATGGACTTAACTTATCATTTCAAACTTTAGCTACAATAATAAAATATCCTAGATCTTCAACAGAAGGATGTAAAAAAAATAAAGATACTAGTTATAAAAAATTTGGATATTTTTCCAGCGAAAAAAAATCCTTTGAAAAAATATTTGATACCCTAGGGATAAAAAATAAAGATGGTGAGATGGTGCGTTATCCTTTAGTTTATCTATTAGAAGCAGCAGATGATATAGCATATACAATAGCTGATATTGAAGATGGTTGTAAAAAAGGTGTCTTGGGGTTAGATATTATAAAGAATAAATTGATAAAATATTGTGATTTAAAGGACCAAAAAGAAAGGGAGATATTAGAGAGTCTCGATGTAATAGAAGTAGATTTAGATTATCCAAAGCCTTTTGAGATTGCTATCCAAGTAACAAGAAAGAAGTTACAAGATTTTATGATGGACTCAGTTGTAGATACTTTTATAGATTATTACGATGGTATTATGAAGGGAGATTATAAGGGAGAACTCTTAAAAGATTCCAAAGCAAGTTGGGTAGAGTATGCTTTTCGTGAACTTTTAGAGATACTAATAAATGAAAAGGAAGTAATAAAATTAGAAGTTGCAGGAGATAGAATAATAAGAGTTTTATTAAAGGAATTTACAGATGCAGTGGCTTCACCTAATAGGGATATTATGGGAACTAAGGAACAAAAGTTATTTCGTTTAATGTCTAGCAACTATAGATTTTTAATGAAAAAATATCCAGATACAAAAAATAAATTATATAATGAGTTACATCTAGTAACGGATTTTATTTGTGGGATGACAGATAGTTATGCTTTAGATCTATATCAAGCTATTATGGCAATAAAATATTAATTAAAAAAGGACGTGATCTTATGGATATAAATATGATATTTTTTTTAAATATAATATTTATATCTATGATCAATATTTTAGGGGGAATAGAAGCATTGCTTTGTTCCCTCTTATTTATTTTAATAATTTATTTAAGAAAACAAGATATTACATTAACTATAGTGTTGGTTGTAATATCTATTTTTTTATATATAAACTATAATTTAAAAACTATAGATAACCTTGAAATAAATAAAACTTATGAATTTAAAATAGAAGTAGTTTCAAATAGTGCAAAGATATTAAAAACAGATGAAAAATATCTAAAGATAGATTATTATCCTATTTTAGATGAATTTTTTGAGGATGGTTCCTATAATGTTTTAGGCAGAGTCGATAAAATAAAAGATACAATAGTAGAAATTATAATTTTAAAAGAAGAAAAGGTAGAAACTCCAATAAAAGATCTTTTAGATAATAAAGTGGAAAATATGATATATGATTTTCCCTATAATTTTCAACAATTTACAAAAGCAATTTTATTAGGAAGAAAAGATGGTATCTCCCTAGATATTAAAAAAAAATTTAACTATACAGGGACTGCCCATATCCTTGTGATATCTGGATTACATATAGGGATAATAATATTTTCTATATTGTTTATATTAAAAAAATTATCTTATCAAATAAGATATGGACTTGCAGGGATCATCCTTACACTATATTGTTATGGGATAGGATTTACGCCATCTGTTTTACGGGCATATATCATGGGGATATTATATCTAAGTGCTAAGATATTCTATGAGGAGAGGGAGATGAAAAAAGCATTGATCTTAGCTTTTATAGTTTCTAGTTTTATAAATCCATATGCTATTAGGAGTATCTCATATCAGATGTCTTATCTAGCTTTAGTTGGTATTTTATTTTTGTATCCTAAGATTAAAGAAGATATAAAGGAAGTCATTTCAGAAAAATTTGAGAGATCAAAAATTATAGATTATGTTATCTTAAGTTTTTCTATCCAAGTTATGTTGATGCCAATATTTTTATATTATTTTAGATCAATACCTTTATTTTCTTTTATTATAAATATAATAGTCATTCCAATTGGTTCCTTAACAGTGCAAGTATTATTTTTAGCTTTTTTATTATCTTTTATAGGGATAGGAAAGTTCTTAGTACCACTGGGATATTATTTTTATAAGATTTTGGATTTAATAATAGATATTTTTTATAAAATTCCCTTTTTAACTTTGACATTTTATGTTAAAATTTCTGTGTTATTATTTATTTATTTATATTTTTTAATATTATTCTTTATTATCTTTGAAATAAAAATAATAAGGAAATATTGGTATATAGTTTTAGGAATAGTCCCATTAATATTTATAGGTTCATTTCAAAGAGATGAAAAATTAGATTTAGAACAAATATATTATAGGAACACCTCTAATAGGATACTATTTTTAAATAAAGAACCAGATAGGAGAGATCTTCTTCTCCTTAAAGATAGTGGAATAAAAAGATTAGATTATATAGTCACTTCTTATAATTTAGAGAGTGAAGAACTTAAAAAAGCTTATCCAAGAGCAGAATATATGATATTAAATAAAGGGGAAAAGATAGAAGTAGAAGATGAATATTTTATAAATAAAAAGGGAAAGATAAAGGTAAAAAAAAGTAAAAGATAAAACTTATTTGATAAAAATAGAAGATGAAAAGGAGTTTAAAATGAAGGAGTTTTTTGAAAATTTTAGGTATGCAAACAGAGATATGCCTAGATCAGGTAAGATTATATATAGTGGAATAGCAGGGTTGTTACTTCTATCTATGGCAGGTAATTTGATAAAAAATCCAACTATTTTAATAACTATTGGAGTACTTATGATATCTGTAATACTACATGAACTAGGTCATGGAGTAGTAGCTTATCTAAATGGAGATCCCACAGCAAAAAATATGGGGCGTTTAACATTAAATCCAATAAAACATATAGATCCCATGGGAATGTTACTTCCTTTGGGACTTATCTTGATGGGTTCTACTTTTATTATAGGATGGGCAAAACCTGTTCCTGTAAATTATAGAAGATTTAAAAATGGGGAATTTAGTGTTTTTTTAGTATCGATAGCTGGAGTAACAATAAACTTTGCATTGGCTTTTTTAGGAGCATCGATAATTAAATTTTTTCCAGAATTATATACTAATAATGAGGTTGCTCGTATAGCGATAGGATATCTAATAAGGATAAATTTAGTTTTAGGAATATTTAATCTATTGCCTATCCCACCTTTAGACGGTTCAAAAATTCTTTGGAGTTTAGGAGGAGACTGGATAAAAGATATAGTTGATGATCTAGATAGATATGGATTTTTTATAATAATCGCTTTAAGTTATTTAGGAATCCTATGGAAGATAATAGATCCAGTATTTAATTTTTTAATAAATTTTTTAAATATGTATATAAATTAAATCTAAAAAATAAAAAAGATTAGGAGTGTAAAATAAAAATGTTTTTTGAAATTACAAATTATATAGGTGTTGTGGCTTTTGCCATATCGGGTATGTTAAAAGGTTTAAAACACAAGTTAGATATTTTTGGTGTAATTGTATTAGGAGTAATGACTGCCGTAGGTGGTGGGATTGTAAGAGATATATTATTAAATGAGGTTCCAGGTTCTCTCTTAAATGAGAGAGATGGTTATATAGCTGTTCTTGCAGTGGTAGTTAGTTATTATTTTCTATCTAATAAATTAGAGGGAAATAGAAAAATATCAAGAATGGTAATGGTCTCTGATGCACTAGGTCTTGCAGCTTTTGCAATAATTGGAGCAGAAAAAGGTGTCAATGCTCATCTGGGTCCAGTTTCTACAGCTGTTATGGCTACACTAACTGGAGTAGGTGGCGGAGTAATAAGAGATCTATTAGTTTGTGAGATTCCATTTATATTAAAGGATGAAGTTTATGCTGTCTTATGTGTGGCAGGGGGACTCTTATATTGGTTTTTAGCAAGTAAAAAAATTATGGAAAGGGAAAATTTAGCTTATTTTTTATTTTTAATATTATTTACAGTAAGGATGGTAGCTATTAAATATAAATTAAATTTACCCAGAAAATCTAGGGAGCTTAATAAGTGAAGACAATAAAAAATGAAAGTACAATAGAATTTGAAATAAAAAAATCTAGGTTTATAGGTTATATTAAACCTATTTTTACAAAGGCAGAGGCAGAAGATTTTATAAATTTAATAAAATCTAAACATCCAGATGCTAGGCATAATTGTAGTGCATATAAAGTTTTAGAAAATGGTCAAGAATATTATAAGGTTGATGATGATGGGGAACCTAGTGGAACAGCAGGAAAACCTCTAGGAGAGATACTAAATATATTGGGCCTAGATAATTTAGTAGTAGTAGCTACTAGGTATTTTGGTGGAATAAAATTAGGAGCAGGAGGACTTATTCGAAATTATGCTAAGACTGCAAAATTAGCTGTAGAAAAAGCTGAGATAGTAGAATGGAGTCCTAAAATAAATGTAGTGATAGAATTTTCTTATGAAAAATCAGTTCAAGTAGATAGGTTGTTAGAAAAAGAAGAGGAGATTTCCAAAGAATATGGGGAAAAGATTCTTTATAGAGGAAGGATTTCAGAAGATACTTTTTTGAAATTAAAAAAAGTAAGGGGAATTGTCTTAATAGAAAGTTAGAGTTATAAAAATAACTCTAACTTTTTATTATATGTGGTATATTTAATATTTTTTTATAACTTTTAATAAAAGCTAGATATTAAAAATTAAATTAAACTAAAAAATATACTTGAAAAAGAGATAAAAAAAAAGTATTATTTATTGTAGGATAAATAATTAAATTCGGAGGTAAAATATGAAGGATTATATGAAAGAATATGAAATATGGTTAAATTCACCATATATAGATAAAGAAGATAGAGAAGAGTTAGCTTCTATAAGAGATAATAAAAAAGAGATAGAGGAAAGATTTTATACTGAATTAGAATTTGGTACAGGTGGACTCAGAGGAATAAGGGGAAATGGAATAAATAGAATAAATAAATATATGATAAGAAAAGCTACCCAAGGGTTTGTAAATTATTTATTAGAAGTAGATGCAGAAGCTGTAAGAAAAAAAGGTGTTGTAATAGCCTATGATTGTAGGATAGGTTCTGTAGAATATTCACTTAATACAGCTTTGGTATTAGCAGCCAATGGAATTCCGGCATATTTATTTGAATCTCTTAGATCTACTCCAGAACTATCTTTTGCAGTAAGGGAGTTAGGAACTCAAGCAGGAATAGTAGTAACTGCATCTCATAATCCTGTAGAATATAATGGATACAAAGTTTATTGGAACGATGGAGCTCAATGTGTAGAACCCCATGCTAGTGGGATCGTAAATGGATTTACTAATATAAAAGATTTAGGAGAGATCAAACTTATCTCTGAGGAAGAAGCTAGATCTAAAGGATTACTTATCATGGTAGGAAAAGATCTAGATGATAAATTTATGGAAGCTGTAAAAAAACAACAAATTATAAAAGACATACCAAATAAAGAAAATTATAAGATCATATATACTCCACTTCATGGAACAGGAAGGGTACCAGTTCAAAGGGTATTAGATGAATGCGGATTTAAATCAGTATTTACAGTACCTAGTCAAGAGATGCCTGATGGAACATTTCCTACAGTTGGATATGCAAATCCAGAAGATCCAGCAGTATTTAAATTAGGAATTAAGTTAGCAGAGGAAAAAGGTTCATCTATTGTTATGGCAAATGATCCAGATGCAGATAGATTAGGAATAGCAGTAAAAGATAAAAAAGGTAACTGGTTATATCCAAATGGAAATCAAGTTGGATTATTACTTATGGAATATATTTTGAAATTCAAAAAAAATATTCCTTCTAATGGTGCAGTAATTTCAACAGTAGTATCGACTCCAATGTTAGATGAAGTAGCAAAAGCTCATGGAGTAAAGATGTATAGAACTTTAACTGGATTTAAATTTATAGGAGAAAAAATTAAACAATTTGAAGATAAAGTCTTAGATGGAACCTATGTATTTGGATTTGAAGAATCTTATGGATACCTTATTGGAACCCATGCTAGAGATAAAGACGCTGTTGTAACTACTATGATCTTATCTGAGATGGCAGCTTATTATGAATCTATTGGGACTGATATTCCATCAGAGTTAGATAAGATGTATGAAAAATATGGTTGGTATAGAGAAGGAATTATTGCAGTAACTATGAGTGGAAAAGATGGAGCAGAAGAGATTAAAAAAATTATGAAAACTTTGAGGGAGAATACTCCTAAACAATTATTAGATCAAGATATAGTAATGGTAAGAGATTTTGAACTACAGATTGAATGCGATAAAGTAGCTTGTAAAGAGATTAAATTAGATCTGCCAAAATCAAATGTGTTACAATTTATCTTGGCTGATGGAACATATATAACAGCAAGACCTTCTGGAACAGAACCAAAAATAAAATATTATTTTGCTGTAAAATCAGATAGTAAGGTAAAAGCAGATAAAAAATTAAAAGAGTCCATGGTAGAATTTGGAGAATTTGTAAAGGGATTATAACTAAAAATTGTATGAAAAATAAAAGTAGAAAAAGGAGAAAATTTAATGGGAAAAATCAAATGTAATTTGACATTTGGAGATAGTTTATTATTTTTATTAGGATGGTTTTTATTGATTATTATAACTTGTGGATTAGCAGCGCCATTTTTTATTTTGAGTTTTTCAAAATATTTAATCAACAGAAGTGTGTTGGTAGAAAATAGTTTTGAAAGACGAATGAATTCTAATTTAAGTATAGGTGGAGATTTTGTATATTTAATATTGTGGACAATATTAAGTATAATAACATTTGGAATAGCAGGAATTTTCTTTATCTTTAGTTTAGGTAAACGTGTAATGAATAGTATTGAAATAATCTAAAAAAATATTTGTTAAAATAAAGGGTGATCTACAGATTATCCTTTATTTTTAGTTGTTTTATAAAATTTATGGTAAAATATAATATAAAATTGATTTAGGAGTTGAAAGATAATGGAAAATGAAAGTCACGTATTGAAGATAAAAGAGAAGGTAGCAAGTCATATAGATGGAAGATTTATTTCAAATACTATAGCTGATGGAGATATCTATACTTTAAAATATTGTAAATTAGATAAGGAAAAATTTGGATATAAGTTTATGCTTATGCTTTTTAAAACCAGTTATAATGGGGAAAGATTTGTAAATGAAGGTTGTGTAGATAATATCTTGATAGAATTTGATAAGGTTTTAAGAACAGATCTTAGAAATAAAAAGGTTAGAGAGATCTATCTAGCATTATTTGAAAAGATCAATAAGATGCAAAAAGAATTTGCAGCTGAAAAGAAAATAGTTTGGAAGGAGATAGTTCCAGCTATAAAAGCAGATATTATAAATATGAAACATGACATAAAAAATATGTAAAAAAAATAAAACTCCCATTTGGTATATATCCAAATAGGAGTTTTTTTATTCTTTTATCTTTATTTGAATCTCCGTTACAAACTCATCTTCATTATCTGTTTCATGGATATCGATCTTATATATCTCTAAGATCTCTTCATCTATTTCTAGGTTATTATCTTCTATATATTTTTTAATATTTTCATAATAGATATTTTTTTCTTTATATCCTCCTCTAAAAGTTAAAGAGATATATCTGCCTTTTTTTAATAGACTCTCTCCTGAACTATCCATTAAAAAAGTTCCCTTGTAGAGATTATATTTATTGTTATTATAGTCATCTACCCTTAAGATAGCTCCTCCTCTAGTTCCAGCAAAGTATTCTCCTTCCTCAGAATCAATGGTATTAGTTAGTTTTTTTAGTTCTAGATCGATCTCCCAGTCTGTAGCTATATCATTGTATTTTTTATAGCATCTTCTTTCAGGAAGGATGATTTCTGTGATCTCATTATATTTATTATCTTCTAGAATTTTTTGAAGATATATTTTTTTAGAACTTAATTGTTTTTTTAGTTCTAAAAGTTCATCTAACTTTTCATGGATTACTCCCAATTGAAAATCAACTAATTCCAAACTTTTTTTTGTACTTCTTTTTTCAATATATTTTTTTATCTCTCCTAGGGACACACCTAAATTTCTTAATCCTCTAATAGTACTTAACTTCCATATTTGTTTCGCACTATAGTATCTATACTTATTTTCTTTTATTTCTTGAGGTTTGATAAGTCCTTCTTTTTCATAATATCGCAGAAGATCTGTACTTATATTGTAAAGTTTACTAATTGTTCCTATCTTATAGAGTTTCATTTTATATCCTCCTTACAAAAAAATAAGATCTATAATTATTTTAGATAAATTTAATAATTTAATTTATCTGTTGACCTTAGAACCGTTCTAGGGTTTATAATGGTTCTAAGGAGATGTTTTTTATGAATAAAATTATTGAAAAAAAGGGGATTGGAAAAACCCTTTTCAAATATGCTTTTCCGTCGATACTTTCTATGTGGATATTTGCCCTTTACTCTATCGTAGATGGAATATTTGTAGGAAAAGGTGTCGGTTCTAAGGCTTTGGCTGCAGTAAATCTATCTATGCCTTTTTTAAATTTTTCATTTGCTATTTCAATTATGATCTCAATAGGTGCTTCTACACTTATTAGTTCATATCTTGGGAAGGGAAAGATTCAAAAATCTAGAGATCTTTTTACATCTACAATTTGTTTTTTAGGAATTATAGGAATTATAATTTGTGGAATAAGTTTTATCTTTCGTTATGAACTAGCCAGTTTTTTAGGTGCAGAGGGTGAGATGATCCCCTTAGTTGTAGAATATCTAGGTACAATCTTAATTTTTAATACATTTTATCTTATTGCCTATGCTTTGGAAATTCTTATTAAGGTAGAAGGAAAACCTATGGTAGCAATATATGTAGTAAGTATAGCTGCTATTACCAATATTATTTTAGATTATTTATTAGTGATAGTATTTCCCCTAGGACTTAGAGGAGCTGCTATAGCAACAGGTGGAGCTCAAATTACTCAGGTAATCGTTCTTATCTCTTTTTTCTTAAGAAAAAATTCAAATTTAAAATTT
>DDQV01000097.1 GCA_002342785.1 Fusobacteriaceae bacterium UBA2433
CGCAACTGCTTGAAACACAATTCGTATGTCTTTGATTTGCATTTCATCAATATCAGCAATAATAGGAATATTTTTTAAATCCTCTTTGGATTTAACGTATTTCTCAATGAGTAAATCTTCATTGGATTTATTGCCCCATGTTCCAAACTGATCTAACGCACGAATTTGACCCACTAAGGTATCAATAAATATTTTTTTGATTTCCATTATGCCGCCTTTTTTTCAATGATTTTTTTAATAAAAGGAGGAAGTTATGGATAAAAGTTTAGATTTAACCAAAGGAGATATTAAATCTCTTATAAAAAAAATAGCTATTCCTTCTAGTGTTGGATTTTTATTTAATACATTATTTAATATTGTAGATACCCTCTATGCAAGTTATATAGGATCTAATGCAGTTTCAGGACTTACCCTTTCATTCCCACTTTTTTTTATTTTAATATCTATTGGATCTGGAATGGGAACTGGTACTGTAGCTTTAGTATCTAATCTTTTAGGAGAAAAAAAGATAGAGAGTGCTAGAGATATCTCTAAAGATTCTATAAGTCTTGGAATTATTTTAAGTTTTTTTGTTACTTTTTTAGGAATCATTTTTACAAGTACTATGTTTAAATTTTTAAACACTTCCACTGAAACTACGATTTATGGTATTCAATATATCCATATTATTATAGGAGGAACTATTTTCTTTATTTTAAATAATTCCTTCAATGCTATTTTATCTGCCCAAGGAGATACTAAATCTTATAGAAACTTTCTTATCTTAGGATTTTTCTTTAATTTAATCTTGGATCCTTTATTTGTATTAGTATTTAATATGGGAATTGCAGGTCTAGCTTTATCTACAGTTTTTATCCAAGTAATAGGATCTTTTTATCTTTTAAAAAGAGTTATAAAGTCTGAATTATTTTTAGAGGTAAAATTAAATCTAAAAAAACCAAATTTTCAACATTATCTAGATATTTGGAAACAGGGTTTTCCAGCTAGTTTAAATATGATGAGTATGGCTTTAGGAGTTTTTGTAATCAATTACTTTACTCTAGATGTAGGAGGCAGTCCTGCTGTAGCAGGTTATGGTATTTCTATGAGAATTGAACAAATAGCTCTCCTTCCAACTATTGGATTAAATATTGCAATTTTAAGTATTACAGGTCAAAATTTTGGTGCAAAAAACTTAGATAGAATAAAAAAAGTTTATAAACTAGGCCTTATTTACGGACTCGTTATAATGACAACTGCTATGTTTATAATCTTTCCATTTTCGAAATATTTTTTACAACTATTTACAAAGGATCCAAAAGTTATAGAATACGGTATCACCTATCTCAATATAGAAACCTTTGCACTTAATTCCTATGTTTTTTTAAATATATCTATAGCCATTCTTCAAGGACTTAAAAAACCAAATTTTGTTATTCTCATTGGTATTTATCGACAATTTTTACTTCCCTTTTTATTATTTCCTATTTTAATAGATCTTTTTAGAAATCCAATATATGGAGTTTGGGTTGGAATTCTTGTTGTAAACTGGAGTGCTGTTATCATCCTTGTTCTTTATACTGTTTATATATTAAAAAGCTATGAAAAAAATACTGATTAGTATTTTCCCATAGCTTTTTTATTTTAATATTTATTTGTCATTATTCCTAAGATTGTTTCATCTGTTTCACCCATACCAACTTTTGATAAAATTCCAATATTTTTTATTGTTTTTTCTATATTTTCTCCAATTATTCCTTCACCACTAGCTAAACATTTTTGAGCTTTTGAAAGATATAGTGAATCAAATGCTGCATAGATTCCACTAGCTATCTTCATAGCACATGAAGCTTTTGCTCCATCACAAATTATTCCAGAAACATTTCCTAGAGTATTTGTTATTGAATTAGCTACTACTTCTAAACTTTCATCCATTACGAAAGCTAAAGCTCCACTAACAGCTGCTGAAGCACATATAACTCCACAATAAGCTGATAATCTTCCTACATTTGTTTTTATATGGATGCAAGCTAAATGAGAAAAAGCAAGACCCCTAATAGTTTTTTCATAACTTATACTATTGTCATTACAATATTGAATTAATGGTAATGAAGCTGTCATACCTTGATTTCCACTTCCACTAGTAGTCATTACAGGCAATGGACATCCTGCCATTCTTGCATCTGACCCTGAAGCTGCAAAACTAGCACTTCTATTTCTTTGATCATTTCCATATATTCCTTTTTCTATATTTTCACGAATCATCGATCCTATATTTACACCATATTTTTTATTAAATCCCTCTTTGGCAATTGCAGAATTACAATCGATTACTTTTTTAAAGAGATCTTCTATTTCAGATAAATTTACTGTCTTAGCAAAATTATAAATTCCTTCAATTGTAAGAAAATTTCTATCCTCATCTGTAGAAGTAAAATTTGTATCGTTGCAAGTTCTATTTACTAAAACTTCTTTATTTTTTTCTATTTTTGTAATATTAGTATGTAGATGTTTTATTTCAACACTTGCAGATTCATCTTTATTATATGCTACAACTCTTGCATATAACTTTACATCTGTTTTTTCACGAATTACATTTATCTCATTATTTTTAATAAATTTTTTTACTTCTTCTATTTGTTTAGGAGTAATATTACTTATGACCATTAATTCTGCATTAGCATCTCCACCAATAGCTCCCATAACAGCAGAAACTTCTATTCCTACCATCCCACCACTATTTGGAACATTTACACTTTTAACATTTTTTATCATATTTCCAGAAACATATATATCTAATTTAGTTGGTTTTTTTCCTAAGATCTCTACAGCCTTTGCACCTACATATGCTATAGCAATAGGTTCTGTACACCCTTCTGCTGGGACTATCTCTTCATTCAATATTTTTATAACTTTTTTAACGTCCATAATTCCTCCTCTAACTTCTAGTAATAATTTTTTATCACATTATATTGGCATTATACATCCAAACTTTGAAAAAATCAACACTTTATGTTCATAATAATTATTTTTGCTTTTTTT
>DDQV01000161.1 GCA_002342785.1 Fusobacteriaceae bacterium UBA2433
TTTTTTTATTAATAATTTAGAAAAAATGAAATAAATAACTTATTTAAAAATTTATACAAAGATTTTTAAATAATGGGGTATACTTAACATTAGACCGAAAAACTATTATAAGTGATTTTATATCATGACAGGAGAGATTTTATGAAAAAATTATTTTTAGGCATTGATTTAGGCTCTACAACTATTAAAATTGTTTGTATTAATTCTAAAAAAGAAATATTATATTCTATTTATGAAAGACATTTTTCCGATGTAAAAAAGAAATTAAAATTTATTTTAGATGAGATGTTAGATACACTCACAAAAAAATTTGGAAAAGATCTAATTTTTAGAGTTAATATTACAGGATCATCGGGGATAGGAATATCTAAGATATTAGATTTTAATTTTACTCAGGAAGTTATCTCCTGTACTAGAGCAATTGAAGTATTGATTCCAGAAACAGATGTGGCTATAGAATTAGGTGGAGAAGATGCAAAAATAACATTTTTTAAAAATAAAACTGAACAAAGGATGAATGGAAGTTGTGCTGGTGGTACAGGAGCCTTCATAGATCAAATGGCAAATCTGTTAAATACAGATGCAAAGGGATTAAATGAATTAGCAAAAAAATCTGGTACAATTTATCCAATAGCTTCCAGATGTGGTGTCTTTGCCAAAACAGATATCCAGCCTCTCATAAATGAAGGAGTCAAAACAGAAGATATTGCAGTTTCTATCTTACAAGCTGTTGTAAATCAAACTATAACAGGTCTTGCTTGTGGGAAAAAAATAGAAAAAAAAGTAGCTTTCTTAGGAGGACCTTTATATTTTTTAAGTGAGTTAAGAAATAGATTTAAAAAAACATTAGAATTAGATGATGAAGACATTTTATTTCCAAATGAATCACAATTATTTGTCGCGAAAGGAGCTTGTTTTATTGCTCTAGAAGAGGATGACTTTTCATTTATTGATCTTAATAATCTAAATAAAAAATTACAGTTATTACTTGAAACTAATCCTAAAAAATCTCTATTTTTAAAACCACTTTTTTTGACAAAAAAAGAAAGAAAAGAATTTTATGAGAGACATGAATCTGAAAAAATTGATGAAGTTGATATAGAAAAATATAAAGGAGATGCATATTTAGGAATCGATGCAGGATCAACAACTATAAAGTTAATCCTTATTTCCGAAGATTTAAAAATTTTATATTCTTTTTACTCTAATAATAAGGGAACTCCCACAGATGTTCTCCTTAAAGAGATGAAAAGATTATATAAAAAATTAGGAGATAGAATAAAAATAAAGGGATCTTGTGTCACTGGTTATGGAGAAAATTTAATCAAATCAGCATTTAATATTGATTATGGAATAGTCGAAACTATAGCTCATTATAAGGGCTCAAAATATTTTTTACCCAATGTAGATTTTATTTTAGATATTGGTGGACAAGATATGAAGTGTTTAAAAATAAAGGATGGCGTTATAAAATCAATTCTTTTAAATGAAGCTTGTTCCTCTGGATGTGGTTCTTTTTTAGAAACTTTTGCTAACTCTTTAAATATAGATATCCTAGAATTTTCAAAGATAGGACTAGAATCAAAACAACCTTGTGACCTAGGTACTAGGTGTACAGTCTTTATGAATTCAAAGGTAAAACAAGCTCAAAAAGAAGGAGCTAAGATAGAAGATATTTCAGCAGGTTTATCATATTCTGTTATAAAAAATACTCTCTATAAAGTTATAAAAATGAAAAATAGTAGTGAACTAGGAGAAAATATAGTAGTCCAAGGAGGAACTTTTTTAAATGATTCTGTTTTAAGATGTTTTGAATTAATCTCTAAAAAATCTGTAATAAGACCTAATATAGCAGGTTTAATGGGTGCTTTTGGATGTGCTCTCATAGCTAAAGAAAATTCAAAAAAAGAAAAAAAAGAGATATCATCTATTTTAAGTCTAAAAGATATAAATGATTTTTCCTTTGAGAGTAATCTCATTAAGTGTAAGGGTTGTGGAAATAATTGTTTGTTAACTATCCATCTATTTAAAACAGGTAAAAAGTTTATCTCAGGAAATAGATGTGATAATTTTTTAGAAAAAAGAAAAAAAGAATCAAAATATAATATGGTGGAATATAAATATAATAGATTATTTAATTATAATCCTTTAGATATTTCAAAAAGTTTTAGAGGAGAGATAGGTATTCCTAGAGTTTTAAATATCTATGAATCATATCCTTTTTGGTTTACATTTTTGACCTCTTTGGGTTTTAGAGTTATCCTTTCAGATGAATCTTCTAAAGAACTATATAATAAAGGAATTGGAACTATCTCATCAGATTCTATCTGTTATCCAGCCAAACTCGTTCATGGACATATTGTAAATTTAATAGAAAAAGGGATAAAAAAAATATTTTATCCTTGTGTAGTTTATGAGGAAAAAGAATCTTCAAAATCTGACAATAAATTCAATTGTCCAATTGTAATTTCATATTCTGAAGTTATTAAAAATAATATGGATATTTTAAAGGAAAAAAATATAGAAGTAATAAATCCATTTGTATCTTTAGAAAATAAAAAAACAATCTATAAAATATTAAAAAAAGAATTTTCTCAGTACAATATATCTAAATCTGAAATAAAAAAAGCTGTTGATCTTAGTTGGGAGGAAAGAAATCATTATAAAGAAGATCTATTAAAAAAAACAAAGGAAACTCTAAAATATATAGAAGAAAATAATAAAATAGGGATAGTTTTGTGTGGAAGACCCTATCATTTAGACAAAGAGATCAATCATGGAATCCCTGATATTTTAAATTCTTTTGATATACCTGTCTTAACAGGAGATATTATATCTACTCTATCTTCATTAAAATATGATTTGAGAGTTGTAGATCAATGGACCTATCATTCTAGATTATATAGAGCGGCAAATTTTGTAGGACAACATAAAAATTTAGAATTAATTGAGTTTAATAGTTTTAGTTGTGGAATTGATTCAATAACTATAGATCAAGTCTCAGAAATTTTAGAACATTATGGAAAAACACATACAGTTTTAAAAATAGATGAGATAAGTAATATGGGTTCTATTAAGATTAGACTTAGAAGTTTATTTGCAGTTTTAGAAGATAGAAAAAAAGATATTTTTAAACTAGTTGAATCTAAAAAAGATACTCCAAAGGTAAAATTTAAAAAAAATTCAAAGGATAATTATACTATAATTGCTCCTCAAATGTCACCAATACACTTTGATTTAATAGAAACAGCTTTTCGATCTAGTGGTTATAATTTAGAAATTTTAGAGGAAACAAAAGAGGCTATTGAGGTAGGTTTAAAATATGTCAATAACGATGCTTGTTACCCAGCTATATTAGTTATAGGAGAATTAATCTTAGCTCTAAAATCTAAAAAATTTAATTTGAAAAAAACAGCAGTTTTAATATCTCAAACAGGTGGAAGTTGCCGTGCAACAAATTATACAGCTTTATTAAAAAAAGCTTTAATAGATGCAGGTTTTAAAAATATTCCAATACTTTCTCTAAATAGTATAGGATATGAAAAACAAGAAGGTTTTAAACTAAGTCTAAAATTAATTCATAGATTGATAATGGCAATTTCTTATGGAGATTTTTTGATGAATTTATTATATAAAGTGAGACCCTATGAAAAAGTTCCAGGAACTACCAATGAACTTTACAATAGATATAGGGAGATAATAAAGAAAAATATAGAAACTGGTAGTCTAATTAAATTTAAAGAAAATATCTATGAGGCAATAGAAGAGTTTTTAAAAATAAAGACTATCGACAAAAAGAAAATAAAAGTAGGAATAGTTGGGGAAATTTTAGTTAAGTTCAGTCCTTGTGCAAACAATAATTTAATCGATGCTTTAGAAGAGGAGGGCTGCGAAGTTAAAGTTTATGGATTAATGAACTTTATCAACTATTGTATCTATAGTGATGGATTTCTTGAAGAAAAATTTAAAAGCAAACTATTTTCCATAAAATATAAATTTTTTCTCTCGATTCTAAAAATTTATACTAATATAATCGACAAAGCTTTGGATAAGACTAAAATTTTTAAAAGTGAAAATTTAATTGATAAAATAGCTGAAAAAACTTCTGAATATATTTCTTTAGGTAATCAATCTGGAGAAGGTTGGTTTTTAGTCGGTGAAATGATCGATCTTATAGAAGAAAAAATTAATAATATTATTTGTATACAACCTTTTGGTTGTTTACCTAACCAAATAACAGGTAGAGGAATGATGAAAAAAATAAAACAAATCTATCCAGAGTCAAATATTACTGCAATCGATTATGATCCCTCTTATTCAGAAGTAAATCAAATTAATAGAATTAAATTAATGATTTCAATTGGTAAAAAAAATTTATAATGAAATTTATAAAAAAAATTAATTTATTTTAATTCTATTCTTTCAATATAGGTGGTATACTTTATTGATAAGGTATTATCTATAATTAATTTTAGGAGGTGTCTATAAGGTGAAAGCTTTTCTTATACTAAAAAAAGGTGAAAAAATTATACAAGATTTTAATAACAAAACATTACTTTTAGCTTCTATAATATCTTGGAATAAAAGTTTTGGAGACTATGATCCTATGAAAATTATAATGGCTTTAGATGGTAATTGCCAAATAATTTTTAGTTCTTAATTTTTAGTTCTTCATCTTTACAAACTTTAAAAAAAACCCAAATCTTTTTGATTTGGGTTTTTATTATTTGAAGTAATTATTACTTTTTAAATCTTATTATTTAACTATAAATCCACTAGCTATGACTTCTCCATCATAATTATAAAGGACAACTCCCTGCCCCGGAGTTACAGCTCTAACCTTCTCTTCTAAGAAATCTACTTTTATCTTATCATTTTCTAAAATCTTTACACTACAAGAATGAAATTTATCTCGAGATCTAGTCTTTACTTTCAATTTCATATTTTTTAATTCTTCTATCTTTTCACAACCCAAAAGATTTATTTTGTTTGCTATCAAATATGAACTAAATAATTCTTCATTTTTTCCAACTATCAAACAATTTTTTTTACTATCTATTTCTACAACATAAAGTGGTTCTGGAAAACTTATTCCTAAACCTTTTCTCTGCCCAATAGTATAAAAACTTATTCCTCTATGTTTTCCAATTACTTTTCCATCTGTTGTAATAATATCTCCTTCACAACTTGCTTTTCCATCTGTCAGTTCATTTAAAAACTCACTTAATTTACCATCTTCTACAAAGCAAATCTCTTGACTATCTTTTTTTGCATATACTCTAATATTTAATAATTTAGCCAATTCTCTTACTTGTGGTTTTTTAAGATCTCCTATTGGAAACATTAATTTTTGTATATTTTCTTTTCTCATTTGAGAAAGGAAATATACTTGATCTTTATTTAGATCATCTCCTACTTTTAGCAATCCGTTTTCTATTTTAGCATAATGACCAGTGGCTATAAAATCTGCCCCATGGGATAATCCTAATTCTACCAGTCTTCCAAATTTTATATGCCTATTGCACACCATACACGGATTAGGAGTTTTCCCTTCAATATAGTCATTTACAAACCTATCTACTACTAACTCCTTAAACTCATCTCCTAAATGAATCATATGATGTTCTATCCCAAGATCGTCGCATACTTTTTTTGCATCACTCAAATCTATACTTTGACTACACGATGATCCACTAGTCCAAACTTCCATTGTTATCCCAAAAACATTATATCCTTGTTTTTTTAAAAGATAAGCTACTGTTGAAGAATCTACTCCTCCACTCATTGCAACTGCTATTGTTACGTCTTCATTCTTTGAATCATACTCTAAATATGAATCTAATTTTTTAACATTTTTTACCATTTCACTACTCCTTTTTAAGACTATAGGAAAAAGCTATATCTTAGTTTTTTATAAATGATGACAGTGTTATTATAACTCCGCCTAACATAATTATTATACTGGCATAATGCCTCAATATTTCTAATGTTTCTAGTGTTATTTTCTTTCTATAATGAGATAATGCTCCTGTTATTCCAAACCATTGAATTCCTCCGCCGATTATTATTCCTAAAGCAATTTTTAAACTAATATGTTTTACATCTGTAGATACACCTAAAATTGTAAAAAGTCCTATAAAGGTAAAGATTGAGAGAGGATTAGCAAAAGCTACTAAAATAGTTGTTATATAAGATCTTATATAACCAAGATGATCTATTTCAACAGTATTTGACATATTTTTTCTACTCCTAAAAATTTTATACCCCAATCCTAATATTAAGATTCCAGATACCACCTTAATTTCAGCTTGATAATCACGCAATAAACTTTCTACATATCTAAATCCAAATAACGCAATAAGCCCATAACAAACATCTGCTGTTATCATTCCCATAGAAGATATAAATCCCTTATACCTTCCTTCGGATAATGTTTTTTCCATACAATATAAAGCTAGTGGACCAAAAGGTAATGAAAGTACCATTCCACATATAATTCCATCTAATAAATGCACTTAAATCTCCTATTTTTCCTATTTTATATGAACAATTTAAATACATTATATCATATTTCATTTATTTTTTCCCTCTAATATTCATATTCCATTATTGTTTCTTTGTCATCTTCTAGATCAGATATTCTCATCATTGTCTTCCTTTTTAATTTATCATATTTGTATTCATACACCCAATGAACTATTAATTTTCCCATCCCATCTATTTTTTTAAATAAAATTGGATCTCCATGTTCATTATAATTATATTCTTGAATACTTTTTATATTTTGATCTTTATCTTTAACAACTATTTTTTTTGGATTTTTTTCCATTTTAATTCCTCCTAATAAATTTAAATCTACTCCCAAAAGAGTAGATTTAAAAAATTTTATAAAGTCTCTGCTATTTTTTTTACTTCCTTTGAAAATTCTTTAATAACTTTTCTATTTTTTTCTTCATCATAAGTTAATAATTTTTTATTTTCTACAATCATTTTACCATTTACAATAACCGTATTCACATTAGAAGCATTAGCAGAATAAACTAGTACTGAATATGGATCAAATATAGGTTGCATATTAGCAGATTTTGTTTCTAAAATAACTATATCTGCTAATTTCCCATTTTCTAAAGAACCTAGTTCTTTTTCTCTATGAATAGCTCTAGCTCCACCCATTGTAGTCATTTCAACAACTTTATAAGGTGGCATTGCAGATCTATCTTTATTTATCAATTTATGCAATTTAGCAACATATCCCATTTGTCCAATTATATCTAATGTATTTCCACTCATAGGGCCATCTGTTCCTAAACCAATCCTAAGACCATCATCAAACATTTTAAGTGCTGGTGATACTCCTTTTGCAGATTTAATATTGGCTACCATATTATGAGCTATCCCTATATCTCTTTTTTTCATAAGTTCTATATCGCTTTCTGTCACAAAAATAGAATGTGCTGCTATGAATCTTTCATTTAATAACCCTATAGAATCTAAATATTCAATAGGAGTCATATTATATTGTTTCTTAAATTTATCAAATTCTTTTTGAGTCTCTGCTACATGCATAGAAACAGGAACATTATATTTTTTTGATAGATCTCTTATCTTCTCTAAATCTTCTTTTTTAACTGTATGAGGAGCATGAGGTCCAAAACCAGGAGTAATTAATTCATCATTTTTATATTTTTCTATAAATTCTGTTGCCATTTTTATCTTAGCTTCTCCATCTTTCCCATCTGCTGTAGGATATTTAATGATATTTTGTGTCATTATTCCTCTTAGACCAATTTTTTTTACAGCTTCTGCTGCACTTTCTTCAAACAAATACATATCAACCATGGTAGTAACTCCACCTTTAGCCATTTCTATAGTTCCAAGAATAGCTCCTGTGTAAACCATCTCTTTAGATACCATCTTATTTTCTAATGGAAATATATATCTATTCAATCTATCTGGAACATCATCTGCTAAACTTCTAAATACACTCATAGAAACATGAGTATGGGTATTTATCATTCCTGGCATAATTATTCCACCGTCTGCATCTATTATTTTTTTAGAAGAATATTTTTTTAATATTTTTTCATCTCCTACCTCTATTATTTTATTTCCTTTTACAACCACAACACCGTCATCTAATACCTCTTTTTCTTCATTCATAGTTAAGACTATTCCATTTTTAACTATGAAATCTACTTTTTCTTCTGCTTTTATTTCTACGTTATTAAAAGCAAACAATGAAATAATTGTTCCTAGTAACATTAACTTTTTCATCTTTCCCTCCCTGTATAATTTAAATTATTATATTATATCATTCTATCCTTTATATATCTACTTAAAAAAAAGTAGCGCGGCGACACTTTTTTCAATTATTGACAAAAAATATATTTCATCTTATACTGTTTGGATGTAAACAATTCAAAATATAAATTATATTTTGAAATTTAAACGGTTAATCTTTAAAATTTTAATTTTTTAATTGATTAAAGGTCCACTTTTATTCTTTTAATAAATAAAAAATAAATTTTAATAAATTTTTAAAATTATAATTCAGAGTTAATAAATAATATTGTCTCTAGTATTTTTTCACATCTATTCTTTCAAAATAGAAAATACTACACCACCACTATATTTATTTTTATTAATATTTATAGTGCCAAAATAATAATTATTACTCCATAAATAATTCATTTAATCTTTTTTCTCCAGAAAAACTATGTTAAATGTTCTTGCTCTATACAAAATATTCATCATTATCTTAAGCAATTAATAACAAACATAAATCCATTATTAAATTCTAAAAAATCAAATAAACTAGAGATAGTACACATATAGTTCTATTTCATTATACAAGGAGCTCATATGAAAAATACAAGATTAGAAACAGAAAAAATTCCCAAACTCTTATGGGAATACTCCATCCCTGCTATTACAGGTACATTAGTTTATGTATTGTATAACATTGTAGATCGGATATTCATAAGTTTTGGTGTTGGACGTTTGGCTATTGCCGGAATAAGTATCGCCTTGCCACTTTTTACTTTTATATTGGCAACAGGACTTTTTATAGGTATCGGAGGAGGAGCTCTCATATCTATAAATCTAGGGAAAAAAAACATAAAAAAAGCAGAACAAATACTAGGAAATGCATTAACCTTATTTATTTTAACAGGTGTTTTATTTTCTATTTTAGGTCTATTATTTTTAGATGATATCCTCTTGTTATTTGGTGCCACAACAAACAATATCAATTATGCTAAAGATTATATGTCTATTATTTTTTATGCAACTACTTTTCAATTACTTTTTATAGGAATGAATAATATTATAAGAGGAGAAGGAAATCCAAAAACAGCTATGAAAATGAGTATTATAGGGTGTGGGTTAAATATTATTTTAGATCCATTTTTTATATTTACACTAGACATGGGAATAAAAGGAGCTGCTATTGCAACGGTTATATCAAATATGATTGTAGCATCACTTCAAGTTAGGCATTTTTTAAACGGAAATAGTAACATAAGATTAAAATTAAAAAATTTGAAATTGAAAAAAGAAATACTTCTTAGTATAGCTAGTATAGGAATAGCACCATTTATAATGCAAATGTCTAATTCTATTGTAGTTATTTTTATCAATAAGAATTTAAATATTTATGGTGGTGATATTGCCATTGCCGCCTATGGAATAATTAATAGTATAAGTGTCCTTATGTATATGCCTATCGTTGGAATATTTCAAGGAAGTCAACCTATACTGGGCTATAATTATGGTGCTAAAAATTATAAAAGAGTTAAAGAAACATATAAACTATCCCTCTTAATTGCTATTAGTATTTCAACTGTTGGATTTATTATGGCTATATTCATGCCTAGAATATTAATTTCTCCCTTTATTAATAATGATAAAATATTATTTGATCTAACAGCAAATGCAACTAAAATTTTTTTTAGTATGACTATCTTTATGGGATTTCATATGATTGGTAGTAGTTATTTCCAAACAGTTGGCAAAGCCAAAATAACTACTTCTATAAATATTATCCGACAATTTATTATTATGATCCCATTACTATATTTTTTACCTAAATATTATGGTGTTAATGGTATTTGGTTAGCTATTCCTATTACAGATTTTATCATGGCTATAATTACATCACATTTTGTATTTAAAGAATTAAAAAATTTAAAACAAAAATCAAACTAAAAAAGAGAAAAGTGTCGCGGCGACACTTCTCTCTTTTTTACATAATTTTTTATCCTTCTAAAATTTCAGCTGTAGCTTCATAATACGGACCTTCATCATCTTCTCCATATTCAACAAAGAAAGTTATTTGTAAATCTCCTAAATAAAACCCTACCCCTTTACCTTCTTTCTCTAAAAAGTATTTTATTTTTTTTAATTTCGTTGCCAATATAAGTTCTGCTACGTCTGTTCTCATATCAACTAACTCTCTCATATCTTCTTCTAAATCAAAACCTAATTCATTTAATTTTTCTCCGATTACTAAAATTCTTCTATCTAATTTTTCTTTTATATCTTCTTTCAATATATACCACTTCCTTTAGAAAATTTCTTTTATTTATTATACCATAAAAAATAAAACAAGCTTATAATTCTTTTTTTACTTTTTTCAGTTAATAATTTTTTATAAATAAAATTTAAAAATTAAAGTATAAATATTTATAAAAACAACATTTTTTAACCAATCCTTTTTTGAAATATTTTTATTAATAATTCATATTATATTAGAGGTCATTGAAATTTCAAATATATATTTAATCACAGAAGATTCTATGTCTTGGTATATTTTAGAAGCCTTATTACCCCACTATTTAAATATCACTACTATTCTCTAGTAGCTCCAACTAAGATATATATCATATTAAAATTTATATTCCTTATATTATTTTATATCTTGAAATACGTTTAATTCTTTTATTTCGAGATAACTTTCTCAGAATTAATTTTTTTAAAAAAATTTAATTGACAAGTGTAAGAGATTACTATATAATTTTCTTTGTTAAGCATCAGTGGCGGAATGGTAGACGCGTAAGGTTGAGGGCTTTATGGGAATTTCCTGTGGGGGTTCAAGTCCCCCCTGATGCACCACGCAGATTGAGCACAGTTTTAGAGCTTATATTTATTAAGTTTTATATCTTTATAATATAGTAAAATGTGACTATAAAAATATAGTCACATTTTTTATTAACATGCTCTTTACTCTTCCTAAAGAAATTTGGAACTACCCTATTATTAAAAGAGATTTATTAGCTACTTTTTCTGATCATATCAGAACTCTTTTTAAAACTTGGTTTAAGAAACATGATATTGAAAATTTCGGACTCATTGTTGCTATTCATACTTTTAGTAGAGATTCTTCTTTTCATCCTCATTTTCATGTAATTCTTTCCCTCGGTGGTTTTAAAAAGAATCTTACGTGGAAAAACCTTGAATTTTTCCCACCTAAATTTTTCAATAATTCTTGGAGATATTTGGTTCTTAAAAGTATCGCTAAAGCATATCCTAAATGCAAAAAAACTAAAGAAATCATATCTCTTTGTTACAAAAAAGATTTTTTCATTAATCTTAAAGGTAAAATCCTTGATAACGAAGTTATCGCATTGAAATATATTGGACGTTATCTTATGAGACCTGCTATTGCTGAGCATAGAATAACTAAATTCGAGAATAATCAGGTTACATTTTGGTATATTGACGTTGCCACAAAAGAAAAAAAATTTCTTACTCTTCCATTATTTAAATTTATTGGTAGATTAATTCTACATATTAATCCTAAAGGATTTAAAGCTATTCGAAGATATGGATTTTACGCTAGAAACATCAAGACAAATCTTAAATCTCAAATTAAATGTTTTTTCAAAAGAAAGATTTTTTTAATCATTCCTCTAACTTGGAGAGAACGCATTTTCAAAATGTATGGGAAAGACCCATTAATTTGTCCAAATTGTTTTTCCGAAATGAAACTAACTTCTTTTCATCATAAAAAATATGGAAATTTATATTACCCATAGATTTTCACAATTTAATACTTTCAAAGAAGTTTATTTTTTAAGCTCCTTTTTACATACGTTTTTTTATTCATTTATTTCCTGAAAGTTATTTTTTCTCCAAAAATTCTTTACCGCCCAACTAAACTTCTGTTTTTTTTACATATATTAAAATTTATAATTTCCTAGATAATAAAAAAAGAAATAACTTTAATTAATAAGAAGTTAATTGATGAATCATATATTAAAACCTATTATTCTCTATTGGAAATGAAAAAATACTATGAAAAGTTTACAGAACCTTATAATGAGTTTAAAAAAACTATTCACTATAAAGAATTTGGACCATTAGAGAATCGTTTAAAATTAGAAGAAGAATTAGAAATACAAGAGATTTTTTGGAATGATGGTTTAAAAATAAAGATAAAGGAACTCTTAACCCAGATAACTTGGCATTGTTCTATAGCACTAACAATGAGTATTGATGATAGTAAAGAACATGATTTTGAAGAAATTGTTACTGAAAGTAGCATAGAGAATTTAGCAGAGGATGCTATAAAAAATATAGATGTTTTATTAACTAGTATAAAGAAGAGGTTTAATAAAATAAAATAAATCTACCAATTAAGGTAGATTTATTTCTTTCCTCCTCCTCAACAATCATAAAATTTTTTTGTATTATATCCTTTCATTTTAAGGGACCAAATTAGAATCACTTTTTTGTTTAGCTTTAACTAAGTTTGAAAAGATCTGGGAGATTATCATTATAAGTTTGTGTACTCCATTTAATTAAAATATCTCCTTTTTCATCAATCATGTAATAAGTTGTTCTTGAAATCTTTTTTCCATCAATTACTCTATAAGGCGTTGTCACTCCCATAAAGTTTCCATAACCTTCACATGGAGGAGTTTCAGGAAAATGAAAATCTGTTGAAGGGAATTCAAGGTGACCTACTACCATAGGTCCCCATATTTTAGAACACTCTAATTTTTTAATCTCTTTCCCATCATTTTTTGAAATTTTAAAAAGAGTAAGAGCTTTAGTTAATTTTTTATTTATAGTAAATTTCTTATTAAATTCATTAAGTTTTTTTATAATGTCAAAGACAATTCTCCCAATTTCAATAAGAGTTAAAATTCCAATAATCTTATCAGATATTAAAAATTCTAAAGCCATTCCCGCAAATTCACCAGCAACTGCTGGTACGTGATATTTTTTTATTTTTAAGTCCATTTTATCTAATAGCTCTACTTGTTCTTTTAAACCTTTTATTTCTTTTACATCATCTAGTTGATAGATTACTAAACTTAAACTCATAAAATCCTCCTAATTACCGTTCTTTTTTTTAATTTTCTAAAAGTTTTTCTAATCCTTTTCTAATAGCTTCTGTTTTTGAAATATTATTTTGTTTGCAATAATCTAAAAGTCTACTATTAGTTTTTTCATCGATTCTTACTTTAATATCGATATTCTTAGGATTTTCAACTTTAGGTCTACCAATTTTTTTCATAGAAATAATTAAACCTCCTTTTTGTGTTCCACAATCTAAGTATAGATTGTGTGTTCCAAAAAGTCAAATTTATTTTTAGATTTATATACATAATTTTGATCTTCCACTTTTGGAAAATCAAAAAAAACTAATAAAACCAAGGACTACTTTGCTTCTCAAATTTGGGAAGCAAAGATTATTTTTTACTGTAACTAAATACCAAAAAATAATAAATACAACCAAAAAAATAATAGGCAAGCATACAAATAATAAAGGATGTGAGCACAAGAAAATCCATATTTTTTTAAAAATAAAATTTTTAATTTCACCAACTATTTCATCGAAAATAAATTTTGTTACTACATTAACCAATTTTACCATTAGCTCTCCTTCTTTTAACCCCTTTCCTTCTTTTCTTTTTTCCATTCCTATTCACCTCTTAAAAATATTAGGAAAAGTATAATTTATTTTCCTTTCTTTAATAGAGTGTCGTTCTGGACTAGAAATCATAATAACTATTTTAAATAACCCTTAAATTCGTTAATAATAAAAATATTAAATAATATAATTTAGATCAAGAGGAAGAACAAAAATATTCAGAAGCCTATAATTTTTTAAGTCCTACAATTTTAGATTATTATAGAGAAAAATAGAAATTAATTAGAAAAAGGGATACTATTAATATCCCTTTTAATCTATATCTTTATAATTGAAAAATAACTCTTTGATAGAATTAGCCCTCCTAAAAACCTTAAACTGAAATAATTTAGTCTTATAATTCCATGGATCTATCTTAAATTCTAGCCCTTTTCCTTTAATGTTGAATCCTCCAAACCCAATGACACCTTATATTTATCTAATTCATTGTCTATCTGGCTATTAGAAGTTAAATTAATATCTCCATCATGTTCAGAGTTTTTTAATCCTTCAGCAAAATTAATGAGTATCTTATAAGCTACATCCCTTGATTTTTCTCCTCCTATGCTTTCGATTGCATCTCCTACTTTATCCCCTGTTTTCTTTAATAACGGTGATGGTAAAATTAATAATATTATACCTAATAATATTTGCAACACTAACGGGTTTGTAAATATTTCTTTCATGGCATCCTCCTATAGTTCTTTATATGTTTCTTGATAATTTTTAGGAATGTCCTTTGTAATTGGATCTGGCCATCCACAAAATAAGTTCCTCTCTGATATCCTTCTCCTAAGTAATCCTTTAGACCTTTTCCCAGCTGCATTAGACCACAGATTAAAAATCCTACAAGCTCCTATAAAATTCCTATTATTTACTAATTTAACTATGTCAGATCTTCTAAAACTAGAACCTCCAATGTTGTAACAAAGAGAGACCAGGGCATCGTATTGATTCTGATTTATCTTTTTTATCATGATGGCTTTTTTCACTACATTTTCATAAGTCCTTAATTGTTTCTCCAGTTCTTTGTTCGCTTCTTCTAGGGGCATCATATCGCCCTCTTTGACCTTTATACCATTAATTCTAGTAAATCCCCAGCCAATAGTCCATACTCCAGCAGGACAAGTATATGCTTTCATTTCGTAACTCTCGAAATGCTTTAAAAGTTCTATTCCTTGTTCAGAGATTTTCATCTATCCCTCCTTTTTAGCTTTTAAATATCCTTCTATTTCTGATAACTTCATCATTAATTTTTGAAAATCCTCTCTACTTACTTTTTCCGAAAGTTTTAATTTTATTGACTCTATTTCTTTTTCTATATTGTCTATACGGTCACTCTCCTTATTAGAGGTTCTCACAAATCGTTCCCAAAAAGGTTTGGTTAAGTTGATCGTTAGCAATCCGCCTATGATCCAGTTAGCTGCTATAGTTGTCTCTGGCGACATAGTCCCTCCTAATTTAAAGTAAAGTAAGTTCTTGAGAAGTATCAGCATGAAGTTGTAATAGTCTCTCTATTTCAAGATCTGGTTTAGATACTTTCATTCCTAGTTTTCCCCTAGAATCTAGTCTAGTTTGTCTATTTTCCAAATCAATTTCAATTGATTTAATTCTATTATTTATACTATCTATTTCTAATTGTTTATTATATATCCATCTATCTTCTTTCCATTCATAAAAGCCTCCAGGAGAAGGGACCATTTTTACCTTGTTTTCTTCTAATATCTCCCCAATTTTAAGATTTTTATATCCTTTTTCTATTTGCTCTATATCGTTTAGAAAGTATAGAGTAAAATCGGGTTGGATAGTATATGGTCCTATTATTTCCCCTTCGTGTACAAAATGAATTTTAGGATCATAGTTATATGGAAAGGCTATTTCATATTTCCCATTAATTCTGTTTTCATTCAAAGAAATAGATTTTATAAGCTTTTCTTTGGCTAGTTCCCATGTGTTAGCCGGTTCTTTTTTTAATAAGTTATATCTCATTTTTCACCTCTCTTTTTATCTATCTACCAAAACAAATTAAGATTTTAATTCTCTATTTCAGCTTGTATATCTTCTTGATCTGCCTTAAATTGCTCTTTCAGTTGCTCTATACTGTCAAAATGCTCCTCAGTGCTATTTTCTATATCTCCTGTAATTGCGTAACTAATTATTCTGTTTTTTTCATTTCTTACAACCTTAGCTATCACGTTTCCTCCTTTTATACGATTCTCCCTACTCCAATAACTTTTTTCATTCTAGCTGCTCCGCTTCGCTCCGTGATATATAGTTTTGTTTTATCAGTACTCCTGAACCTTCCAGAGATTATATGTTCCCCTAATGAAATAAATGTATTTTCAGAACCTCCATGGACCCCAGTTTCGTCACTAGAAACTATTTGCGATGTTAATAAATGTCGTTGTTCGGTATTCCCAAAAGTTATAACATCTGAAATAACCACAACTGTTCTAAAATTATTCCAGTTTTCAGAAAGAGTCACTTCTCCACTTGTTACAGAACCATCAAAAATAATTTTTTCTTCTAACAAATTCTCTATTTGTTCTGTATTATTTTGTATTGCATTTTTATTTGTGTTAGTTAGTCCCAACATTTCGAGAGTTTTGTCCCACACTGTTTTAATTGCTTTCGCACTCCCGAATTTTAAACTAGATCCATCAGTTGTAGAATCAGTAATTGTATAATTAGGAACACTTCCTAATCCTATTTGACTTTTAGTTACTACATGGGGATTATTAATACTATTTCTATGAGTTGTAAGGGTATCCCATACTGTTTTTATAGCCTTAGTTGTAGCTAATATTATTGAACTATCTGTAGTAACTGAATCACTTTTTTCTTTGTTAAATCCTGTCTTTTTAGTGATTTTTGGCTCTTTCTCATCTACTGATTTAATTGTATCAGTTATCTTTTTTAAAAGATTTCCCAAATCATTATAAATCATGTCTATAGCTTTTTTAAAGCCTTCTTCATTTATTAATTTCCCCATAGTTCACCTCTTTCTGTATTAATTATGCCTGTTACATCTTCTGCTGTAAGGACATATTTTATTTCTTCATCAGTTATAATATTTCCTGTTTCTCTTTTTAATTTTACGATTTCTTCTACTTCCGCCACTTCCAAAACGTTATAAGTTCCTAAATTTTGAAAAAGCAAGGTAATCAAGGTTTCTAATCCATCTCGATTAAGGATTGCTAAACTAGGGTTACTTACAGTCAAATAATATGCGGACTTGAATTCCGTTATATTCATAATCCCCCCTAATTTTTAGCTATTTCTACCAAAGTTTCTATATCCGCAGAGGATACATATATCATTTTCCCTTCTAAAGCAGTTGTTCTAGTTTCTACTGAACTAACCCTCTGTACTGCACTAGCAAGATTAGCATCTGTACTAGCTATTTTATTTAAGGCTTCTGTAGAATCTGTACTAGCTTTATTCCATTTTGTTCTTTCAGCAGATGAAATAACTTTAGAAGTATCTATTTGTAAAGCTCCATCAATCCCAATAGTTATAAGACTTCCACTCTTTACTCCTCCTAAAACAGTTGCACTAGCCTTTGGTAGAATATAATTATGCAATTCAGCTAATTTCTTAACCATTTCCTTTGTCATAAGCCCGTTAGCAATTGAGGTTGCCACACCAGGAAGCATTAAACCTCCTAAGTCTTGCCATGATTCTGTTGAACTTTCATATATATAAAATATATTTTCCCCAGAAGTTTTTATAGTGAACCAACCATCTTGTGGGTTAGGTATAGCTTGAATTTCAGCAAGAGTGGAAAAACTTCCTTTCCAACTCAGACCAGAAGTTAATGAGTTTAAAGCTCCATCTAGTTGTGTCTGAGTTATTTTTGCATTCCAATTATTTTTTTCAGAATCAGAAACAAATCTTTTAGATGAACTTTCAGTAATATCAATAGCTAAGTGATTATGCTCTATGTTAGATTTTTTTTTAATGTCCTCATATATTTGTAAAATTAGTTGTTGAAGTTGTTCATATTGCAAGATTGCATTACTCGTTGCCATTGTTTCCTCCTTTATTTTTTAGCTTGCTCAATTAATTGATGTATTTGTAGACTTGTAATTGAATTATCTTTAATATTTTGTTTTGCTATTTCTACATACAAATTTAGTTCTTTTCTCCCGTTATCTAATAGAAGATACAATTCATCAATTGTGTTTTTTACATCTTTTGCTACTAACTCTGGGATATACTTTCTTAAGTACTCATAGCTTTTTTTTTTTCTACATAGAAATAAATTTCTTCTGTTGCTTGAAGGATGCTCTCATTTTTTTCTTGAGTTAATCTAATTAAAACTTTCCCTGCTATTTGCAACACTTCGTTAGGTATCTTTATAGTATTTTTTTCAAAAAGATTTACCTTTTTTGTATATAATTTCCCTTCATTTTCATTGTAAAAAGTCACCTCTAATTGGCTTTCGCATACATATCCTTTTATTTCTAATTCTAGTTCCCCAATATTTAGATCTCCTTCTACAAATGCACATCTATCAAAATTGATATGGTTTTTATCCCACAATATTTTTATGGTTTTATGTAAGTTCTCCAATCTGATCACTCCTTTCTTGCTCTATTATTACACTTACTTCTGATTCCGTTAAAACATCATTTAATCCACTATGAAGTTCATTTATAGCTTCCGTGATTACTTTTTTTATTGTTTTTAACGTCGAGGGTTTTCCTATGGCAGTGTCTATTTTCCCCATATTTTCGTCGATAACTTTTATATCCGCTGTTCCATTTTCCCCAGGCTTTACTAATTCTAAGTTTGGTGTTGTTTCTCTCATATTTATATAACCTCCTGCTTTAAGATTTGACCCCATGTATATTGCTTATAGTATTCCCATTGTTTAGGAGGTAGCATTCCCCAAGTTCGATATCTAAATGTAAAATTAATTGGTAGATGTGCTGGTTTAGCTTCTTCTAAAGAACGTTTCAAAGCTTCTACATTATTAGGAATACCTATAATAGAAACAAAAGTTATCTCTATAACTGCATTAGTAAACAAAACTGAAACCTCTCCATTTCTCCATGAATTAGCTATTACCTTTAGCAACTCTAAATCACACTTGCCTGCTGTTTTCCATCTGGCTTCTAATTCTTCTCTTTTCCCTTCTATAGAATCTCCTGTAGCTTTAAAGTCAAGTTGACTCTCTAATACTGCTATCCCTACAGAACTCATAGTATCAAAGAAAAATTCCTTTCCAAGTTGTTCTATTTTACTTTCAGCATTGTCTAATTCTTTTCCTGAAGCTTCCATTAAGTTATCTATATAATTATCACTTCTAAAGATCTTATGCAGATTTTCTAAGAGAATTAATTTATTCATTTAAAACCACACTCTCTAGAACTGCCACTTCTTTGTCCCCTATGTTTATATTTTTAGTTTCTCCATTTATAGTAAATGATGACCAATCGCTAATTCCTTCTACACTCAGAATTATACTAGCAAGGATTGCATATGAAACACTTTTTTTTAAAAAAGCTATTTCTTTTAAATAATTTTTTATGGCTTGTTCTGCTCCTAGATGTACTTGTTCTATTGTATAACCGCTTTCCAAGACTAATGTACTTATAACACTTATATTTTTAGGCATTGCACTTATCACACTACAATAAGCTCCTATAGGAGCTTGTCCATATCCAGCCCCCCAAGTGATATTATCTTCACCTTTAGGATCTATATAATCTTGAACTCTTTCTATTAATTCAGTTGTTGCTTGGAGTTTTTCATCGTCTATTATGACCACTTGTACTGTATTATCCCCATCCCATAGTGGAAAAACTTTAGAATTTCCTACTCCAACCACTTCCCTTGACCATTGCATATAATGATAGATATTCCCAGAAGTAGGTGGTTTTTGTATATCAATTAAATATCTTTCAACCAATGATTCATCTGTTTCCTCGTCATAACCATCTATAGTTGGATTAATATTTGTAATTTGAGTTATCCCTTGAATAGTTATAGGAATTAAAGTAATAGTATTAGCACCTACATTCCCTTTTATGCCTGGGATAACAGCTTCTATTTTTACATTATTACTATCATTTATTATTACTGTTTCTGTAGCTTTAAATTGTGTTCCAGATTGAGTTTCAAATAGATCTCCAAGATTAATAGTCCCGTTTCCTTCTACAGTTATAACTCCTGTAGATGGATTGCTTTCCTTTCTTTTTAACCCTTTTCTTTGAAAAACATACCTTTCAAGTTCTGTATCATGATAATTATTTACGTCTAATTTACTGAATAAAAGTTCTATTTTTTTTCTTGCCTGGTATGACTGCATTGCATAAGTTTTAGTTAGATCATTTGTGAAAGTTCCAATCTCTTTTTCATAGTCATTAGATATATCTTTTAACATCTCTTCATGTATATCTTCTATTGTTGGAGCTTTATATTCATCATTCACTCTATAACCACCTCTTTTTCTAACTCTTCTTCCGTTAGTTCCAAAGTTAATTCTATCTTTAAAACATTGAAGTCTTGAGAAATTTTTATATTTTTTGCTAATATAATTTCTTTATGCCCTTCTAACTTTTCTTTCACCTCTCTTTTTAATTCAGATATCCCGAAATTAGAAGAAAATATATGATGCCCTCTATAACCATATAACTTTGAAAACCCGAAACCTGTTCCTTCATACACCTTATATTTATCTACCGTAGTCCGAATAATTAATTCAACCCATTGTTCTATTTTTTGTTTATAAGTGCAGTAGACAATTTTCCCATCCATGATTACTATTTGCTTTTTTTTAAAGTCGAAAAGTGGTTCTTTAGATGAGGCAAAATCTACTGCCTGTTGTTCTTCTTCAATCTCAAAAATTGTATTTGGAAATATTCCCATCTATCCTCCTAGTTTTCTTACTTTAAAATCTACAAACCATATTTGAGCATTTTCAGTAGGGGTTAATTTTACTAGATCACCAATTTTTAAAGTATCAGTATTAACTATAGTCCCCTCTGTAATTTTTAAATCTCTATTCCCTGTACTAGTTCCTATTATTTGTGATTTCCCAATTGTATTTATCCATTTATTAGGAGAAGTGACATCTCCTGGAGCATCTTTTTTTAAAAGAAATGGTGCAATGTAATCTTTTATGTCTTGTTTACTCGTTGTAACGTCTATAGCCCCTATAGTCCCCTCTAATTTGTATTCCCGAGTATGGTCATTGAATAACCTATCATTCATATAAAGTTGAGTAGATTCTAGAATCACACTGTTATTCCAGATAGAAATCCTAAGATTTGGAGGAGGGCTTATAACTCTCCCAACTGTAGACTCTATGATATCTTCATTTTCTAGTTTTTTAAAAAATTTGCTCAGTTTAGCTCCATACTTCCCCATTAATCCACCTCTAAATTTAAACTAGTTGTGTGGTTGCCTTTAGAATATTTATGATTAGCACTTTTTATTAAATATTTATTATCCAATCCAAATTCTTTATTTATTACTTCAATTATCCTTCCAGATCTTAATGAGTTATCCCCTAGAGTTCCAACAGTAACACTTGTAAATATTTTGTTTAATTCTTTAAGCTTCTTATTTGCGATATTTCGGACTTTTGAAATATCTTTCGGCTCTACCTCTATAATTTCTTGTAATTTACCATATTTATCAATATTTAGCTGATCCTTAGCTTCCCCCAAAACATTTATGTCATCTTGATTGTTGGAAGTTACTAAAATTACATTTTTCATCTCTGTCATATCTTGATTTTTAGTTATTCCCCCCCAAAAATTATATTTAGTTTTAGCTTCTATGAGTCTATGTTTTTTTACGTCTAATGCTCCACTGTTTACTTCTAATTTATATTTTTCTCCTGTTTCATTTAATGTTTGTTCAAGAATATCCGTTATTATTTCTGCAACTGTTTTATTTTTATATATCTTAGTTATAGAAGTTGGAATATTATCAATATCCCCTATTTTCACTCCAATCTGATCACACATATTTTTTATTGCATCAGAGGCACTTATATTTTTAAATTGTTTAATAAGTTTATTTTGGTTTAAATAAAAAGAAAAATCCAAACATTTTAAACTTTTTTTAAATTTCTCAATATTTATTGATATAATAATCCCGCTAAAAACGGTTTCTCCCATATTTTTAAACTCAATAAGATTACCAGTTTCTACAATTTCGGAAGTCACGAAATTTGGATCATTAAAATTTCTAACAATATCAAAATTTAGAGCAGCTCCTAAAGTGTCTAAGCTATCACTTAAACTTATATTTCCTGAAAGACTAGTTATATCTATTTTTTTATTTTCTTGAATTAAATTTATGGAAACCATTAAGATACCTCCATTGGATCTATATATTCTTTAATTTCTAAAGAATAATTATAATCACCATTTTTTTTAGGTGCTACCGTGTAATTTTGTATAGTGCATAACATATTGCATAATGTTTCTTGACCATTTACATAAACAATCCTTAAGATTTTTTCCCTGTTCCTTTTAAAAAATTCTAAGCATTCTGTTGAAAGTTTTGAACTAAAAGGAAGCCATCTATACTGTTTTGTAGGAAAAAAACTACTAATACTAATAGTCCTATTCCCTTTGGCTCCTATCAATGTCAATGTTTTGCCATCTGTAGTTTCAAACTCCTCTGAATTAAGTCCTTCTCCAACTTCTATTTTTTCATCTACATATGGTAATTGGAGGACCTCATCTCCAATAGAAAAATATATTTCTCTCATCTATACCACCACATTTGGACTATTTTCATTAATAAGTTCATAAAGACCTTTTGCTAAAACTTCTTTAAAATCTTCAAATCCGTATACATCACCATGAAAATGAAAATTAATGATTTTATCTTCAGATTTTGTATTATTATTCCCGCCGATTATATTATTAGCTTTTTCTAATAAATTTTTAGATCTTTCTGATTTATTTAGAGGTATAGCAATCTCAGGTCCAGCTTCTCCAAATATACTTGCTTTAGTAGCAATCCCACCTTTTGCGTATTGCTCCATTTGAGTTCCTGGGTTACCCTTTCCAAGACCTAGCTCTGAATTTTCTCTTTTATTTAGTGTTATATCTATTTTTTTCTCACTATCAAATCCAAATATCTTTTTAAGCCATCCAAACAAGTTTTGAGCCACATCTATAATAGTTTTAAATACATCAATATATACTGTAAACAAATCACCAATTAGGGGGATTCCTTTTACAAACCCGACAAAAGCCTCCCCTAAGTTTTTAACCCAATCAAATAAACTGGCAAAAGAGCTTATCACACTATTTACTGCATTATTAGCAAAATCAAAAAGTGCACTTCCCAATGTTTTTATCCATTCCCATACCCTTGTTAGAAATCCTTTTACAGTATCAAGATTTCTCCAAAGGAGATATAAGGCCCCTACTACTATCCCTATTCCGATAGCTACCCAACCAAGAGGGGAAATAGCTAATGTCCCATTTAATAACCCCATAACGATATTAACCCCAAGCATAATATTTTTTAATATTTGGAATGCTTTTACAGTAGTGTAGATCATCCCAACAAAGATTAAACCAGTTTCTATAACTTTTCTATGTTCTTTAACAAAGCCAAATACTTTTTTCAAAGTGTCAACCATTTTCATAACACCGCTAGTTACTTGCTTAGCAATCTTAGTTATAGTTCCATCTGATTGCCATTTTAATAATATATCAGCCACTTTTTTTATTTGTTCTTTTAGTTTTTCATACAAACTTCCTTGTCTAACTGTTCCATCCTCTTGCATCCCTAATATTTTACCTAAAGAAGATTTAGTTACCCCTGTTACAGTTGACCAAAGCCCCTTTGTTGTTTTAGATAATGCTTCTGCTCCCCCTTCAAATTTTTCCTTCATAGTTTCTTGCAGGATCTCCTGCATCTTTATTTGATCTATCACTTGACCTTTGTTGTTAAAAACTACTTGATCACCGTATTTTTTTGATGCAGCAGCCATCAGCATATCTTTTTTTATCCCAAATTCTTTGAGTCTCTCCCACTCTCCCATAACTGCATCAGTCATTGCTTCTGTAGCTTGGTCTATACTCTTATTTGTTGCTCCTGCCATATCTGCAACATCTGCTAACCATCTTTTTGATGAGATTCCATAAGCTTCCATCTTGGCGGTAGCTTCTACAACTTCTCCAGTTTCAAAAGGTGTTTTATTTGCAAAAGCCACAGCTCCAGCCATCAGTTTACTAGCTTTTTGAGTATCTTTCACAGCAGTTTCTAGCTGTACTTTATACCCTTCCATATCCATAGCTTGTCCAAAACCTACTTTAGTTGCTAACGCAACCATCGCTCCAGTCATTACCGCACCTAGTTTTACAGTTCTAGCTATAACCTTGTCTATGCTTTTTACAGCTCCCTTACCCCATCTATTAACAGCACTTTGAGCTTCTTTCTGAGTAGCTATGTTCTTTTTTATTTTTTCAGTGTACTTACTTATCTTTTTATTTGCATAACCTATTGCTTTATTATTTGCTTTTATGCTTGTGTTATATTTTTTTACTGAACTATTAGCATCTTTAAGTGATTTATTTATGTTTGCTATAGATGCTCCATACTTGTTATATTTAGCATTAGCTTCTTTTATTTTTTGATTATTTCTAGCGATTTGTTTTGAAGTAAGACCAGTTTGATCTTTATATTTTTGCATTTGTACAGCTAGTTTTTTCATTGTTTTACTTTCTTTGTTTTTCCTTGAAGTCAAAGCTTTTATTTTATTTGTTTGTTCTTTTAGCCCTGCTGTTGCTTTTGTATTCGCAACTTGAAACTGTTTTACCTTATCTCTAGTTGCTTTTATTTTTTCGCTTAATCGTTTTGTAGCTTCAGAATTTTTCTTAAGACTACCTGACATCTCATCTTTTAATCTCAATATTGTTTTGATTACTTTAGCAATATTACTCACCTCCTAGAGAACGTAGTAATGTTTCCATTTTTTTCATGTCGTATTTAACCTCTTCTTCTTTTTGAACATTCATAGATTCAATAAAAAACTTCTTTTCAACTATATTTAGATCTAATAAATAATTTAGTTTGTGTCCTTGTTGGAGATAATAAGATACCCAATATAACTCCCCTGGCTTCTCATTACCTCCTATTAGTTTTTTATTTCTTCATCTATTTTCTTTTCAGTTTCACCCATATCAAATGCGGCCATAAATTTTTCTAAGATTTCTCCTGCTTGTGTAATACCAAATAGTTCTGGGACAAGGTCATAAGGTGAATTTGGTTTAAATTCATCTCTTAATTCCTTTGATTGTAATACAGGGCAATGTAAATAAAGCATTTCATATGTTGCTTGCATCATTTCTTTTACAGATTCATCACCTTTATCTGTCTTATCCAAAAAATCTAATACATCACCATGTTTAGGTCTTATAAATTCTACAGCTCCTAGTTCTTTTATCTCAATATTAACTACTTTTTTTTCATTTGCTTTTTTTGTCTTTGCTTTATTCAAAAAATCTTGTAATTGCATATATCCTCCATGTCCCCCAAAAGGGGAAAATTATTTTATATTAACTTTCTCATATCTTCTGCTTGTCCTGACATCTCTATTTCCCCTACTTTATTTTTTTCAAATGCTTCTATTACTGTAGAGTCAAAAGTTATTCCACTGGCCTCTGTTGTTGAGAGAACTGTGTTATTATTATTTATATCTGTCATGATCATAGTAATATCATCTGATTCAAAATCAATTACTTTAGTCAAAAGGGTTTTCTTAAATGCAAAACTTATTTCAATTGTATGTCCTACCTCTACCCTTATCTTTGCTCCAGGTTTAGTTGGATGAGGGATCTCCTCATAATCAATTTTCTTTTCAATACTTGCTTTGTAACAATCTAAAATAGGAATCCCATTTATCCATATAGTTCCTTTGTTCCCACTATTATAATTATTCCCACTAGCTTTTTTACCCAAAATAATGACCTCCTTATTTGCCTTCTAAGACGTTTTGTTTTTTTATTCATATTTACGTCTACATAAATATATCCATAAATATATCTTCCATGATTCCTGATATCTTTATATTAGTTTTTGGGTACACATTAGTTGATACCGTCATTTGCATTATCTTAGTGTCACTCCATCCATCTACTACTTCTTTTCCATACTTAGGATAATTTGCTAATTTTTGTTTTACAAGATCAAGTTCCACCTTGTTATCAAAACTAGGATCTAAAATATTATCTAGTGCAATCAATTCTAAATATGCATTAATTGCAGAAAATAATAACATTTGATTTGAAAGGATATTATCATATTTACCTTTGAAATTGTTACTCCATGCATTATAGATATCACAATAAATTAGATCCATTTTTTCTACAGTGTTTATATGTGTCATTTCTAGTGTTACATCTTGTCCCAGAGTTATCAATGAGTTTACACCTCTAGCTACTTTTACTATACCCTCATCATTAAACAATAAAAACTCTCCATTTGAAATAGCTTCATCTAGATCTTCAGGTTCTGTTACAGATTCAAATTTTGTCAAAGGTTTTGCTATTGCCGACATAGAAAGCGGAAGTCCTGCTAAATAACCTAATAGAAAAGGTATTGCATTATCTCCTGTAACTTCTCCCCTATCATCTTTAAACTTTACTTTCTCTGTAGTTAAATTAGTTGCTCCCATATCATCTGTAGTAGTTCCCTTATACACCATTGCTTTATATTTTTTTTTGTTATTTTTTCTCTGAGCTTTTACCCACATTGTCAAATCATCTTGATCCCCTTGTATTCCAGATGCTATTGCAACCCATGAGTTTCTAGGTATAGCACCTTTTAGTCTCAAAAGAGTAACAGCTAGATCTGGAACAGCTTTGGCTGTTGTTATTACATATAGTTCTAAAGGAATTCCTTCTAAAGCATCTTTTATAAACAATACGTTTCCAGGTTCAAACTTAGCTTCTTCTTCTGTTGTAAGATCTTCAATAGATTCATATTTTACTAGATAATCCTCTGTTGTATCATCTAATAAGATCAACACTGCCGTCCCTCTTTCTCCCCTCGCTACCGCACTTACTCCAAGCCCTTTAAAAACTAGCTCTAGCTTTGGCATTCCATTATTTGTTGGACTCATATTTCCTCCTTCTAATTCCGTTACTTGCGAAATTAATCAATTTCCAAGTTTTCCATTTTTTCATTGTTATTTTCTCTGTTATAATATTCATCTAGATTTATATCAAACTGAAATTGTAATATTTTTTTACTTTCATTAAATTTAGCATCATTTATTTCTACCATAACTGATTCTCTTTCTTCTGTTTCAGGGAGAACCTCTACATAGTTATTTTCTATAAATAACCCCTCAAGCAACTCCTGCATGTCTAGTAACTCCACTTGATTCTTATGTTTATCCTTTGGGAAATAAATTATTCTTACTGTCATATCCCTTATTTTTGAAGTTTTCATAAAATCATTAACTTTTATGTTATCTAACTCTATAAAAAAAGATGGTCTAGAAAACCCTTCCTCAACATCCTGTGTTTGCACCTCTATCTCATCAGAAAGTGTCTTTAGATGTTCAACTATTGCAGTTAATATATCTTTGTATTTTGTCATTATCTACACCTACTCAAAATCCATTTTTCTTAAATAATTCATTTTTAAAATTTTCTATATTAGCCTCAAACTCTTCTTTATAGTCCTTTGCGGTATTATCAAATACATAATAACCTTTTTTAAATCCATGTTTATCTCCTTCAGAACCGTCTTTTTTATTTTTGCCTTTTATAATATGCCCTTTTTCAATTAGATGAGCTAAACTACTAGCAGAGTAAGCGTCCACCGATAAACCATCATCAGTATCATATACATTCCCAGCCTTTATAGATTTAAAATAATTACCGCTATGAGCTTTTACCTTAGTTTTAGCATTGTTTAGAGTCTTAGTTTTTAGCTTATTAGCTTCTTTCTTTAAAAACTTCTTTGCTTCTTTCCCACTTGATATTTCTTCCGAAACTTTTAATAGTTCTTTTGCAAAATCATCTAATTCACTCATAAACTCTACTCCTCATATAAAAATACATTTAAATCTAAATATTCATTACTATCAAAATTAGGCATAATATGGCTTATATCATATCTTTGCCCCTTATGAATAATCCAATTAGCATTAGAAATATCCGTTTTTCTTATCATAATTTTAAAGTTAACGGTACTTTTTATAGTGTTTCCTTCTTCACCACTTGAGAATCCATAGATAGGAGATATTTTACCCCATATTTTCTTTATAAGTTTTTTTTCTGTTGAGATACCAAGGTCTGTATCAACCTTGGTATTTCCCCATATTTCTAACCTATTTTTTAGCCTACTGGCCAATGTTTTTTTACTCATAATCTTGGACCATATTTTTCAATTTTGTACAAAGGGAAGAATAGATATTATTAACTTTAAATTCTCCATCACTAGAGGCCCTATTTTCATATCTATCAGTTACAATAACTCGTTGTGCCATCTTATAAGTTTCTGTTCCTCCACACTCCTCATAAGAAGCTCCTGTTGAGTTCATTATCTCTTCCTTACTAAATTCAAGTAGAGAAGTTATAAGACTATCTTCATCATTCTCATCAACTCGTAAATAGATCTTTGTTTCTTCTAGTGTTAACATTAAGCCCTCCTCCCAAAGTTTAAACTAATAATGCCAACAATATTTGAACTGATTTGATATCTCCATTGATCTTCCCATCAAATCTAAATGCCCCTTTAATCTCTGTAATATCATTTCTCCAAGCATCTCCACCTATTTTAGTTGACTCAATTATCAGTTGTTCCCTGTCGTACATTGTATATAATAATTTTAAATCTCCAATTACAAATGGAGTGTAATTCTTTGTATCTCTGACTACAGCAGGTAAAAATTTAGTAGGTATTTTTACTATCTCTTTTCCTAAAAAAGAATGCCCACTAGCTTTAGTTGCATCTTCTTGGAGGTATGATCTGCCATTACCATCTTCTAGTCCATCAATATGATCATACCCATCTGAATTTGTAAAAATAACAATATTATCAGAATCTACATCATCTAAATCTTTATTAATTATTGTTTTAAAAGTTCTAATAACTGGATTAGTTTCTATTTGCTTAACTCTTGATTCCAATTTCCCACCAGAACCAATATTTTTCATAATCCCTTCTGCTGCTTTTACTCCTCCACCATTAAAAACTTGATAAGCATAAGTATTTAATTCGTTCTTAGCCATCCATTTAAGAATAAAAGTCAATAAGTTCTCAGGCGTATCAGCTAATAGTTCATTTGTAATAGGAATATACCCTGCATATTTTCTTATTGCGTACTCCACTTCTTCCAAAGTAGGTTCATGAAGCTTTTGTATTGCTGTACCTTCATCTACAGAAGCAAACCCTGTAGCTTCAGGTTCATTTTTTTCTTTTACTCTGCTACCTTTTAAAACAGATGTTTTTTCAATATCAATATATTTTCTGATATCAAAAGATCTTCTTTGTAGTTCAATTATCTTAGTTTTAACATCCTTAGGGACTATAACCCCACCATTTTCTCCGTTACCTTCTTGCATAAGGTTTTTAATCTCTGATAGTTCTTCCCTTGTTGCAGTTCCTACGATAGCCTTTGCTACTATTTCACCTAAATTTACATCTGCTTTAGGTTCTGGTGCTTGTGGTAATACAGTTCCTTTTGTTTGTGCTTTTACTGCTTCTTCCTCTGATTTTACTGCTAAAGCTAACTTCCCTTCTTGTAAATCTATATCTGCTTTAATCCCGTTAAAAATTTCAATACTTTCAGCAGCTTCTGCGGTTACCCTCAATTCCTCAATTTTTGCTCTTATTAGATCCGATTTTTTCATTTGTTCCTCCTAATTATTTTAATTTTAATTTTAATTTTGCTAATATTAATTCTTTGTTTACTATTTTTTCTTCCGCTTTAAGATTCTCAAGCGGTATATTTGTAGAATTTTCAATACCTTTTTTATCTTTTAACTCATTTCTAATCTTGTCTATAACTGCTTGGGGTAATGTCCCATCAGCTAAGGTCTGTTGAGAAGCTACTATCTTAGTTTCAGTAAACATAATTTCATCTGCAAACTTATAATCTACTGCTTTTTTTGCATCAAACCATGTTTCAACTTCCATGAGTGCTAATAATTCATCATGTGACATCCCTGTTTTTATCTCATAAGCATTTGCAATACCTGCATCAATAGTCTTTAACACCTCTGCATTATGTTCTAATTCACTGTGATTCCCGCCTGTACTAATTGACGAATTATGAATCATTATTCCAGCAGTAGGCGACATCATAACCTTTCTCCCCGACATAGCTATTACAGATGCGGCACTTGCTGCTATTCCTACTATTTTTACGATTACATCTCCATCATAATCTTTTAAAGCAGTATATATTTCAGACCCAGCATGTACAGCTCCTCCTCCAGAATTTATTATGATTTCCAGTTCCTCATTTTTCTTTGCTTTATTCATTAGTTTGGAAACTAAACTTGGTGATGTTGCTGGTATTTCAAAGTAGTCATAGATCCACTGATCGCTATCAGAAATAATAGGCCCTTTTATATCTATCTTCATTTCTTAATCACCCCCTTGGCTATATTGTTTCCCTATGTCTTCTAGCCCTATAGCATTTCCATTTCCTATGAGGATATCTCCTCCATCCTTATATGGTAAATTCAGTTCCTCACGGACCTCATTAGGGGTCATTCCAAAATTGGATAAATACTTACTATAAACTTCTGCTTGGGTCGTGTTATCCATTTTGAAAAGTATCTTTTCATTAATTTCTAACCTACACCCTTTTTTCAGTTCATCTGGTCTAAGCAATTTATAGCTTAATTCTTGCTGGTAATTGCTAAACAAAGGTTGTAATGTATTCACATAAAAATCTATCTGTTGTGTCTCAGAGTTACTATATGATGATTTATCGTAGTTATTAATTATATTTGGCTTAATCCCAAATGCTGCTGCTAATTGAAGTGCCGAAACCTTATTATTCTCAAAGAATTGTGCATCTGCCAATTTCATATCCAGTAATTGTGCTTGCATCCCCATAGGCATGGGTATAAACTTCCCACTTCCTTGAGATCTAGAAAATCTCTCTAGTGATGCTGCTACATTTGCTTCTGCTTTTTTGTTCAATTCTCCAGTGTAATGGACTATTACTTTTGAACCAAACATATTATTCTTATAAAGTTTGTTTAAGAATCCTATTGCATTTTTCCCAGTGTTTATTTGAGTTTTTAGATATTCTTTTACAGGTATTCCAGATAATGCATTAAATGAAATTATTGTTTTAAAATGTAAGATCTCGTCTTTTAAAAATTTATATCTTTTACTAGTTTTTGGATCTGTCCATACATACCAAACAGCATTCTCATTATCAAATAATCCTTTATCGTCCATCCATATTTCCATTTGGTCACTAGGCAATATCCACAAGTGCTTTACAGCTCCTTTGCGATCAGTTTCTACATATGCATATGAATTTCCATAATGTAATTTATTTAGTTCTATAGCAGCCCAGAAAGTAGACGCTGAATAATATGGGTTAGGTCTCATATTTAGAATTAAATCTAATGGACTGTCAAAATCTTTTTCTTTTCCTTTTTTCTTAGTCCTAATTCTCCGTTCCCAAGGCATTTTAGACATAGTTTCCGCCATATGTTTGAGACATATATAATAAATTGTTTCAGACATATCACTAGAACTATCAATAGAATCAGGATCTATCCCTAATGTTTTTAAAATACCATTTATGTTTGGATCTGCTAATGTAGTTTCTACATTTTTAGGGTAAAATTTTTCTTTTATTGCTTTTATCGCTTTAATTATTATTGTTTTCACCTCCTTTTATAAGACCATTAATTATCCATATAATTTATTTAAACTTTCCTCCGATGCATATTTAGTCACATCAAATACAAATTCGTGATACATTGCCAATTTAAACCCACCTAAAGTTGCATCAATTGGGTCAATTTTCTTTTTAGTTGCATCTTTATCTATTTTTATAAGCCCATTATTCTGTCTAATCATTGCATTTCCCATAGCAAACGTTAGTAATGGATTACGTGTATAATAAACATTCCCACTGTATACCTGTTCTCTAAATCCATTAGTGCTTTCATTTAGTGACTTATACGATTGATAAACTTCTACACATTCATATCCTTCATTTTCTGCGTCTAACATCAATTTAGAACTGTTTGCAGGGTCAAAGCATAGAGTTTCAATATCCAGATTGTTTTCCTCACAAAACTCTATTACATAGTTCATAACTTGCGTTTGATCTACAATGGGAGTGTTAGTTACTGTTAAAAAACCTTGATCTTCCCAAGATTCGTAAGGAACCTTATCTAGATGTGTTCTTTCTATAAGTTTCTCTCTATTTGCAATGAATGAGTGAGTGAATAAAGCATATTTAGCAATATCACCTACCATTACAGGAATAACAAAGGCTACACTGGTCAAATCAATCTTAGAAGACATATCAAAGCCCACATAGACACTTCTGCTCTTCCATTCGAAAGGTATTATTTTAACTTCACATTTTTTCCATTTATCCATATCCATATAACCCATATCTTTTGCCTGTACCCATTCATTTAAAATTTTCGTTCTAAATGAAATCATCTTTTCAGGAATATCAATAGCGACTTTATGAGTCATTTCAATTCTTTCCATTCCTTCTTTATAACTAGTTCTGATTGGATTAGCTTTTTTCCAAATCCTTTTGTCACTAAGATTTTTTTTATCTTCATCGTCAATCTCACATATATCTCCAAAATATTGTTCATTAGTAACTTCTAGATTAGGATTAAGTAAATTAGCCACATAAGTATATTCATTTGTATAACATGGGTAAGATAGATCTACTCCAGCAGTAGTAATTATCATCATCAAGCCTTCTTTTACATCAGACCCAATAAACAAATCATAAAATTCTGTTGTCTGGTGTTGGTGGTATTCATCAAGAACCAATACTGCTGGATTAGTCCCATCACCTTTCTTCCCATCTTCCTTGGACAATGCTTTTAAAAAACTTCCACTTTTTATATGGGTAATAACATTATTGGTTAATTTAAATTTAGGTGCTAACAAACTTCCTCTAAGCATTAATTTAGCCTCATTAAATATTATTTTGGATTGTTCTCTTTTAGTTCCAGCACAGTAAGTTTCATATACTTCATTGTTTTTAGTTGACTGTACTGACATTTCATAGAGTGTTCCCCCAGCTTGTAATTGAGATTTAGCATTTTTACGTCCTACTTCTACAAATCCAATTTTAAACCTTTTATTTCCTGTTTCTTTATGCCTCCACCCATACAGTTGACACATAATAAATTTTTGCCAAGTTGTAAGATGAATTGGTTGTCCTGCCAGAATTCCTTTGGAATGTCTTAGGTAGGAAAACCATTTAACTATCTTTTGAGCTTCTTCTTCATCCCAATAATATTTCCAATTTTTTTCAAGATCATCCAGGAACCTTTGACAAGCCTGTTTATGTTTTTTCCCCGAGATATAATCCTCATATTCTGATACAAATACATCCCCAATACAATTATGAGTGTATTTTATAAGTTCTTCCTTAATGGTCATGCTTATCCCTCCATCTTATATTCCAAACTCATCTTCCATTTTTTTATCTTCATTATTTATCTTATTATTTCCTAAGTTCAGTCTACTTTCAGATGTCAATCCTAGTAAACCTGAGTATTTTTTTATCTCATCAGAATATTTAATTTCCAAAGCAACTAATGGATTGGGTTCTCCCAATATCATAACTCCTTGTTTAGTTAGTTTAGAGGATATATTTCTGTATCTTATAAAAGCATTGCAATACAACCCTAAGTTGTTATAATCTAGATTACTTATAAGAGATTTTTTTCCAAACTCTTTGATTAACCTTTTCCATTCTTTGTGAGCATCTTTATCTACTAGCCACTTAGGAGGTGTTTTAAGTTGATCATTCCCTACAAATGTAGATTCTTCTTCCAACTTCTTTTTTGCTATCTCTGATTTTGTATTATGCCTGGCTTGTGTTTCTACAGATGTCTTTTGTTTTGCCATTTTCCACCTACTTTTTTCATTTTATTTGAAAATTTCCAAAAATATTCCATTTGGGAAATTTGCGTGAGAAATTCTAAAGCTGCGATGATGGGGTAGTAGTGAGAAACTTTATTAATACCCCCTACCTTTCATTAGCTTTCTCTATTGTTCCAGAGATTTATCATCTTTAGTAGTTCTACCTGTGTTCCCTTCTTATTTGTTTTGTATAGTTGATGTATCTCTCTATGAGCTTCATCAGTGAGTGGCATTAAGTTATTAATATCTAAAGACTTACTAATATCATCCTTCACCTCAACGATATGATGGACTACTATTCCTCGTTCTATTCTCTTATGCTTTATATAACTCCACAAGCACAACCCATCAAACCTATTTATAACTACTAGCCTTAGCTTTCTCCATGCTCTAGACTCATAGAAACTATTGTGTGTCCTTTGATAAGTCGTGTAATAACTATCAGCTTCTTTTTTCGCCTTGCCTTTACATTTGTTGGGACACTCTTCCCCATATGGATACTTAGTCTTACACTTGTCACAAAATTTCATAAATGCCATAATAACTACTCCTCATCTAGATACAGTAAAGATTTCTTCTTTTTTAATTTATAATCGATATCTTTTGATTTCATATCTAATTTTTGTTTTACTATCTCAAGTTCTGTTTTTATTTTATCTAAATGAAGTTTGGTTTTATCCATAGACTGTTTGTGTTTTAGCTCTTCTTCTTTTAGGGCTATCATTTTTCTTTCTTTGAGAGGTAGTACTCCTCTTAATTCTCTTCTCTTATCACCTATCATCATTGTAGTTTCTACAAGACCTTTTACAGTCCCATCAATTTTAATAGTTAAGTTCCCTTTCAGGTTTTCAATATGTCTAAATATATCTTGATACGGGACTTCCCCATCTACCACTTCTTGAAATTTAGCAAGAGTTTCATCTTCTTTTCTCATTAATTCTTTTATTCCAATAGTTGCATCTTTCAGAAAAATATCTTTACTTTTTTTTACTGCTATTTTTATCCCTTTTGAGAATTTAAGCCACTTACCTTTTTTAGACCTAGCTTGTACTGTCTTTTCATGAAACCCATATTTTTTAGAAAGTTTTACATAAGAGGTATTGGTGGTTTCATATTCTTTTCTAATTTTTTCCCATGTTTCAAAATTTGATTCCATTTTCTCCTCCAATTCTAAAATTTAAGATATAAAACAGATATAAAAACAACTGCGTCTCCTCGTTTTATAAAGGGAATTACCACACTTTTTTTCAATATCATTTCGGTCCAATCCTCTTATTTTATTGGCATAGAACCATTTTATGTGGTAAGCTATAATAGCTTACTGTAAATCAAAATAAATCGAGGTCTTTTACAACCTTTTTTATGTGTTCTAAAGCATCTATTCTATTAGTTTTTACAGTTTTAAAATTATTAATTAAACTATTTTTTCGATCATACTTCTCTTGTTTTTTTTCACTAGATTCATTAGCTATCATTTCGAGTTGATTATTCCCCCAAATTTCGATAGAATAATCTTTAACAAAATTTTTAATAAATAACCTATCGTGTATCTTTTTATATCTTTTTAAACCCCTTGATAATCTTTTTACTGACTTATTGAGATTAATTTCTAAATTACTTTCAGTTAGGCCAGATTCAATAATTATTTTTTTAAATATTTTATCTATTACATCTTCTGGGTTTTCAAGTAGCTCTTCTAAAGTAAGCTTCTTGGTAAAAGTATTCTCTAAACTTTTCCCTTTTAATTTGATTTCAAACCTCAAAAATTCTTTAAATTCTGTAACTACTTTTCTAAGATCTGTAAAATTAATCCCTTCAAAATTTTCATTTTTTAAGATCTCTAAAATCTTAGAATAAAAAATTATTGATTTATTTAAAGTCCCAAAAGTTACACCAGTTCTATTTTTAGATTCATCAAATTGACTGCCTTTTCTAGTAAAATGACCTTTTGTTATATATTTTTTTATAATATTAAAAGTTTGTTCTAACTTAAAAATAGGTTCGTCTAAAATTATATATTTATTAATTTCAATATATTCTACGATTGATTTCACGCTTATGATTATCCCCATTTCTTTTAGTTCATTGAGTGCTCTAGAGAATGAAGCCCCTATAAGTTTTTTATCTCTTACATTTTTTATGTTGTTTCCATATAAGTTTTTAGGTAAATTAATATCTAACTTACAATAAAAGTTGCCTTTAAATTTTCCAGTCTTAAAAAAATTAAAAAACGTTCCTTGTACCCTTATATTTCTTAAATCTCTTGTACTTTCTTTTAGATCGTCATATTTAATATCTAAACTTATTCGGTCTATCCCAACTTTTAAATATTCTTTATAATTTTTGGGAAACTTTAAACTTTTTATATCTTTACTACCAAATAGTTCGAAATATAATTTTTCTTGTTCTTCTAAATATTTTTCCCTAAAAAGTTTTTCATAATTGTTCACATACTCATCCTCACCTCCTATTTTTAAAGTTAATTTTTTCTACATTCAATGAAACCCATGAGCGGTATTGCCTGTTATGACGATTAAACCAGCTCAAATTTGGGTTTTATTCAAGATAGAAAATAAAAAGCCCTGCATAGTATCTCTACTAAACAGGACTGCTTGAGTCGCTAAATTATATCCTTTTGTATCTTTCCTTTTTTTATTGTCCCACAAATTCTACATTGTAATTCATAATTTGCAGTAGTTACCTTTGCTTTTGTTTTTATAGTAAATTCTATTTCATCTCTATTAACTATTGCTAATAACTTATTACATTTTTTGCATCTTATTTCTCTCATGGTTCTCCTTTATATTAGATCTAAAAGTTCTTTATTTATTGTTTTTAATTTTTCTATTTTTTCTTTACAAACTGTTAACTCATTATCATCTAATACTACTGGTGTTACTTGTTCCTCCAAATGTTTGGGAATTTCTAACTTAGCTATTATTTCATTTTTTTCTTTTAGTTGTGCTTCCAAATCATTTATATATTCAATTGCACCTAAGGGATCAGTCTTACTTTTTTTTAATTTTCCTCTTTCATATACAACAAAACTTCTAACCTTTCGTTCATCTGCTGGTACTTCTGATAAAATTTCTTTTGTACTTTTCCCCTTTTTTAAAAGATCCATTATTATTTTTTTTACATTTTCATCAAGCCCTTTACTCATATTAGTCCCCCCATTTATATATTTGTAGAGAAATTACAACGCTGGGTGTTTTTTAAAGGAGGACCAACATTGCAATGTCTCTATAAATATATAATAAATAAGATTAGACTCTAGCATAAGCTAAATAAAAATATTGTACTTTTCCTGTTTTTTTATCTAGTGTAGTACCAAAATCTATTGTATTTTTTTCTAACTTACTGCTATCCAAAGAGGCTAATAAGGTTTCAAACTCACTTTGATCTTCTTTAATTATAG
>DDQV01000159.1 GCA_002342785.1 Fusobacteriaceae bacterium UBA2433
AAAAATAACAGGAAGAAAAGTTAATTGACTTTTCTTCCTGTTATTTTTTTCTATATTAATAAATTATTATCTATTGCAAAGAAAACTAGTTTACTTGCAATTCTAATCATAACCAAACCTATAACTATATCTAAAATTTTCCAAGTAATTTCTTTTTTAAATATAGGAATAAGGATTCGTGCTCCATAAGCTAAACCAAAGAACCAAATAAATGATGCTGAACAGGCCCCAATAATAAAATCAATCTGTTGATGGTTAGCAAATTTTGATCCAATACTTCCTATTAAAATAACAGTATCTAAATATACATGAGGATTTAATAGAGTTAAAGCTAATATAGTAACTATTGTTTTTTTCAATGAATCGTTAGTTTTATCATTTTCAACATCAAGAATTTCATTACTTTTAATAGCTTTTATAATAGAAGAAACACCATAATAAGTAAGAAATAAAATCCCAAAACTTGTAGAAAGAAGCATCAAAGTCTTATTTCCATCTATTATAGAACTCAAACCTAGAGTTCCTGCTGTGATAAGTATCATATCTAAGAATGAGCAGAGCAATGCAGTTACAAATACATGTTTTTTTAATATCCCATTTTTTAAAACGTAACTATTTTGTGCTCCTATAGCTATAATTAAACTAATTCCAACTCCAAACCCCTGTGTAACTACCGATAAATTCATTTATACTCCTCCTAAAAAATAATTGTTATAATTATGTATATAAGTTATTATAGACTATAACGTATGGGTACAGGTCAATTTTTTTTAAATTTTTTTAAAATCAAGTATAAAGTAAAATCCAATTTCAACTTAACTTTTAAAATTGACAAAAATTAAAAAAAATGATATTATTTATAGATAAATTTAGAGGGAGGAACTTATTTATGGAAAGAGTAGAAGTCAAAGTTAATCACATTTTAATCAAATTGATATAGGTGATAGCTATGGTTTTAAATTTTTATAAACCCTTGAATAATATAAAGAGATTAAGGTAGCTATTTTTTAATAAGATAGCTACTATTTTTTTTGTAAAATAAACTTAGGAGGTCAATTATGACGGAATTAGACAAAATATATTCTCCCACGGAGATAGAAAACAAATGGTATAAAACATGGGAAGAAAATAAATATTTTAGAGCAACAATGGATGATGAAAAACCAAACTATATGATAGTTATGCCTCCACCAAATGTTACAGGTGTACTTCATATGGGACATGTTTTAAATAATAGTATCCAAGATACCATTATTAGATGGAAAAGAATGAGTGGATATAATACTCTTTGGATGCCAGGAACAGATCATGCAGGAATAGCCACTCAAAATAGAGTAGAAAGAAAATTAGCAGAAGATAACTTAACAAGGGATGATCTTGGTAGAGACAAGTTTATAAAAAAAGTTTGGGAATGGAAAGATGAATATGGTGGAATAATAACAACTCAACTTAGAAGATTAGGAGCATCTCTAGATTGGGAAAAAGAAAGATTTACAATGGATCAAGGTTGTTCTGATTCTGTAAAAGATATATTTGTAAAATTATATAATGACGGATTGATCTATCAAGGTGAATATATGGTAAATTGGTGTCCACAATGTGGAACCGCCTTAGCAGATGATGAAGTAGAACACAGTGAACACAAGGGTCATATGTGGCATATAAAATATCCTGTTAAAGATTCAGATATTGAATTTATAGTAGCAACTACTAGACCAGAAACAATGATAGGAGATACTGGAGTAGCAGTTAATCCTAACGATGATAGATATAAAGACTTAATAGGAAAAACAGTAATCCTTCCACTTACAAGAAGAGAAGTTCCTATTATTGCTGATGATTATGTGGATATGGAATTTGGAACTGGTGTAGTAAAGATGACTCCAGCTCATGACCCCAATGACTTTGAGATTGGAAAAAGACATAACTTAGAAATTATGAATATATTTACTCCAGAGGCTAAGATGAACGCTCTTACTGGAAAATATGAAGGAATGACCCGTGAAGAAGCAAGAGTTGCTGTAGTTGCTGACTTAGAAGAGCAAGGATTCATGGAAAAAATAGAAAATTATGACAATAAAGTTGGTGGATGCTATAGATGTAATACAAATATAGAATCTAGAATATCTAATCAATGGTTTGTTAAGATGGAATCACTAGCAAAAGACGCACTAGAAGTAGTTTATAATGGTGACGTTAAGATCATGCCAAAAAGATGGGAAAAAGTTTACTATAACTGGTTAGAAAATATAAGAGATTGGTGTATCTCTAGACAAATCTGGTGGGGACATAGAATACCTGCATATTACGGACCAGACAATCATCTATTCGTAGCAAAATCAGATGAGGATGCAGATGCTCAAGCTCTTGCATTCTACGGAAAAAAAGTTGATCTAGTTCAAGAAACAGATGTTTTAGATACATGGTTTTCATCTGCTCTATGGCCTTTTTCAACATTAGGATTACCAGAAAGTAAGGAACTAGAAAGATTTTATCCAACTAATACTCTAGTTACAGGAGCAGATATATTATTTTTCTGGGTAGCTAGAATGGTAATGGTAGGAATGTATGAGATGAAGGAGATCCCATTTGAACATGTATTCTTACATGGAATTGTTAGAGATGAACGAGGAAGAAAGATGTCTAAGTCACTTGGAAACTCTCCCGATACTTTAGAATTAATAGATAGATATGGTGCAGATGCAATTAGATTTACTATGATTTACAACACATCTAAGGGACAAGACGTACATTTTTCTGAGAAATTAATTGAGATGGGAAGAAATTTTTCAAATAAAATTTGGAATGTGTCTAGATTTGTACTTATGAACTTAGAAGATTTTGATATTAATAGTGTAAATAAAGATGAATTAGAGTTAGAATTAGTAGATAGATGGATCTTTTCTAAATTAAACAAAGCTTCTAAAAAAGTAAATGAAAATTTAGAGAGTTTTACATTAGATGAAGCTGCTAAGGGGGCATATGAATTCTTAAGAGGAGATTTCTGCGACTGGTATGTTGAGATGGCTAAGACTAGACTTTATAACAGTGAAGATGAAAAATCTAAAAGAACTGCCCAATATGTATTATGGACAGTATTAGAAGAAGGTCTTAGATTATTACATCCATTTATGCCATTTATTTCAGAGGAAATTTGGCAAAAATTAGGAGCTCAAGGTGAAACAATTATGCTTGAGACATTCCCTACTTGTAATGAAACTTTAGTAGATGAAGAGGTAGAAAGATCTTTTGAATATTTACAGTCAGTAGTTTCAGCTCTTAGAAATATAAGAGCTGAGATAAATATATCTCCTGCAAAAGAAGTAAAAGCAATCTTAAAAACTACCAATGAATCAGAATTAAAAACTTTAGAAAATAACAAAACATTCCTAACTAAATTAGCTAAATTAGAAACTTTAGAATTTGGAGATGTTAAAAAACCTACAGGTGCAGGATTTAGAGTAGTAAAAGACTCTGAATTATATGTACCATTAGCAGGATTGTTAGATCCTGAAGTTGAGATCAAAAAAATAGAGGCACAGATGGTTAAGATAGAAAAAGACCTAGCTAAAGTAAATGGTAAATTATCTAATGAAAAATTTACTTCTAAAGCTCCTGAACACATCTTAGAAAGAGAAAGAAAGATACAAAAAGAATATCAAGATAAATTAGATAAATTAGTTGAAAATTTAAAAGCATTTAAATAAAAACTCAAGGAATCCATTTGGGTTCCTTGTTTTTATAATAAAAAATAGTTAAAGTAAAGATCCATAGGAGGAGATATTTTGATAAGATTAATCGCAGTAGATATGGATGGTACTTTATTAGATAATAATCACAAGATCAATCCTGAATTTTGGGAAATTTTTAAAAAACTTAAAGCAAAAAATATTATCTTTACTTGTGCTAGTGGAAGACAATATTATAGTTTAATTAAAACTTTTGATAGTATAAAAGATGATATCTATTTTATTGCAGAAAATGGAGGGTTTGTAGCTTCTCAAGATAAAATTTTACATATAAACACTTTAGAAAGAAAAAGAACTTTTGAATTTATAGATATTGCAAGAAAAATAGATAGTGTAAATATTGTCTTATGTGGTAAAAATAGTGCGTATGTAGAATCAAATGATCCTAAATTTCTAGATGAAGTTAAGCCATATTATGAAAAACTTGAGATAGTAAACTCTTTAGAAGAAGTGGAAGATGATTTTTTAAAGATTGCCCTCTGTGATTTTAAAAATTCAGAAAAAAATAGTTATAAAATTTTTAAAAAATTTGAAGATGAATATAAGATTACAGTCTCTGGTAAACTATGGTTAGATATCTCTAACATAGATACAAATAAGGGAACTGCTATGAAAAAATTACAAGAAATTTTAGGAATAACTTATGATGAAACTTTAGTTTTTGGAGATTATTTAAATGATATAGAACTATTAGAAAGTGGGTATCATAGTTACGCTATGGAAAATGCTCATCCTAAACTTAAAGAAGTTGCTAGAAATATAGCAAAAAGTAATGAGGAAAATGGAGTTGTTGAAAAAATAAAAGAATTATTTAAATTTTAAAATTTTTTAGAAGGAATTTTATTTTTCTTGAAAACTTTATAAAGTTATAGTATTATTTTAAATGAAAGAAAATTAATTAATTGGAGGAAAATAAATGAATTATAAATTAGTACATGCATGTATTAGAGTGATGGATTTAGAAAAATCGTTAAAATTTTATAAAGAAGCTCTCTCTTTAAAAGAAACAAGAAGAAAAGATTATCCTGATCATAAATTTACTTTGGTATATCTAAGTGATGAAGATGAAAATTTTGAAATAGAATTAACTTACAATTATAATCCTGAAAACCCTTATGAAATTGGTGATGGATTTAGTCATTTTGCATTAACTGTTATGGATTTAGAAAAATCTCATGAATTTCATAAAAATATGGGACTCGAAGTAACTGATTTGAAAGGTTTACCAGGACAAAAACCTAGATATTATTTCGTTACCGATCCCGATGGATATAAGATGGAAATTATTAGAGGATAAGTAAATAAGGAGAAGCTAATAATAGCTCCTCCTTATTTTTTTGATTTTAAATTTTTATTAAATTTTAAAGTAAACCTTTTTTCGTTAGTTTTTCTCTCAATTCTCTATGATCTGGAAGATGGATTCCAGTAATTCCATACTCTTCAGCTTTTTCTATATTAACTAGTGTATCATCTATGAAAACAGTTTCTTCAGGAAGAAGGTTATATCTACTTAACAATATATCATATATTCTTGAATCAGGTTTTATAACATTTACTCCTTCTTCATAAGAAATAACTCCTCCATCAAAATTTCTAAAAAATTCATATTTTTTAAAGAGGATCTCAAATGGAATCTTTGGAAAATTAGAAAGAATATATAACTTATAACCCTTATCCTTTATTTTTTTTACAAGGGGACTATTAAGACTAAGTTCAGTAAAAAAATGTATTCTTTCATCTAATACTTTTCTTACTTCCTTTTCTTTTATCCTTCCCTTGGCCACAATTGTCTCTATTGCTTGTTCTTCATCTATTACTCCTCTATCTAGATCTAACCATTCACTTCCTTTAAATATATCATTTAAATAAATTTTTCTGTCGTCACTATTTAATCCAAGTTCTTTTAAATAAGTTTCTGGATCAAAGTTAATAAGTACTCTTCCTAAATCAAATATCACATTTTTTATCATTATTTTAAAACTCCTTTTTATAAATTTTATAAAATATAAGATAATAGGTGGGCACTTTTAGAAAATGCTCCACCATATTAGTTTGATCTGTATTATATTTAATAAAGATACAACATTACACTTTTAAATATTAAGCTTACTCCCTCTAGAAAAAAACTTAAACACAAGGATCGAAACAATAGATATAATTGTTAGAATAGTTGAAAGGGCAGCAGCACTTCCAAAACTATCTCTAACAACTTCTGTATAGATTGCAACAGCAATGGTTCCTGTTTTTCCAGTATATAATATAATACTTGAACTGAGTTCATTAATAGTTGATATCCAACTGAGTATCAAACCAGAAAATATACCAGGACCCATCATAAGAGCAGTAACTTTAAAAAATGTTTTCATTGGTGAAACACCTAAATTAATAGAAGCTTCTTCTATACTAGGATCGATTTGATGTAGTATAGCAGTTCCTGATCTAACTGTATATGCTAATTTTCTAACTACATAAGATACTATAAGTATAAATCCCGTACCACTAAGTAACAATGGTCTTTTATTAAAACATACTAATAGTCCTATCCCTAAAACTGATCCTGGGATAACATATGGAAACATAATTAAAATATCAAGTATAGGAGCTAATCTATTTTTTTTCTTGAAAATAATATAGGAAAGTACAAGTCCTAACAATAACATTATCAAGATAGATATAATCGAATATAAAAATGTATTATAGATATTAGACGAAAGTTTACTCATAATATTATAATAACTATCTAGACTGAATCCTGAAATAAATAATGGTCCCCTAGTTTTAAGAAACGAAGTATAGATAACAACTATCTGAGGTAAAAACGCTATAAATGATACAACTCCTACAAATATAGTAGCTAAAATTCTTCCCTTAGTTTTAAGTATAGCAGTCTTCGGTGGTCTAAGAGCATTCATCTTGTAACTTTTTCTCGATATAAAATACTTTTGAATAAAAAGTACCATGGTAGAACAAGCCACAACTACAACACTTAGAGTACTTGCAACAGTAGCATCTCCACCCATTTCACTCATAAATTCATCATAGATCATAACAGGTAAAACTTTATATCCTTCACCTATTAACATAGGAGTCCCAAAGTCAGCTAGAGAAGTCATAAATACCATAAGAGCTCCAGCAGTGATAGAAGGCATAACCAAAGGAAATGTTACAGTAAATAATCTTTGAATTCTATTCATACCTAAATTTTCAGATGCTTCCTCTAAAGAAGCATCAATACTATTTAAAGCTCCTGAAGTATAGATATATACATATGGAAAAAATTTCAAAGTAAATACAATTACTATTCCTGTAAAACCATATATAGTTGGCATGATTATTCCAAAAGGACTTAAAAGATTAGTAATCCATCCATTTCTTCCTAAAAGTAATATCCAAGAATATGCTCCGATAAATGGTGGAGACAAAAGTGAAATCATAATAACTAAATCTAAAAATCCCTTAAAATATATATTAGTTCTACTCATAAAATAAGCTATAGGAATACCAATTAAAGTAGCAAAAAAAGTTGTAGCAAAACATACTGCTAAACTATGTTTTAATGCATTAAAATAATATGGTAGGGAAAAGAAATCTACATAATTTTCCAAAGTTAACTTCCCTGTTGTAGAACTTACAAAACTTTGACTCACTAGTGAAAATGAAGGGTAGATTAAAAATAAAAATAAAAGTGCTAAAGACACTAAGGAAACTATATTCCAGAAGTTTAAATATTTTTTTATTTTCATTAATATTCCTCACTTTTATTGAAAAATTTAATTTTATCTTCAAGAAAAAGAACTCCAATTTTCTGTCCAATTTTTTTTATTTCAATATTTTTAGAAAATACTTTTATCTCTATATTTTCTTTATTTTCTAATTCAACTTCGTAAGAAACACTTTCACCTAAAAATGTAGTCAAAGTTATTTTTCCATCTATCGTTCCATGACCAGTTTCTACAATTACAGTATCTTCAGGTCTTACTGAAAGAATCTTTGTAGAATCTTTTGTAAGTTTAGTATCATAGATAAAGTTAGAAGTACCTATAAAGTTAGCAACAAATGCATTGGTTGGAAAAGAATAGATCTCTTCTGGAGTCCCAATCTGTTGAACTGCTCCCTTGTACATAACTGCAATTCTATCTGAAACTGCGAGGGCTTCCTCTTGGTCATGTGTTACATAAACAGTTGTGATATCTAATGATGATTGTAATTTTTTAATAGTTGCTCTCATCTTAACTCTAAGTTTGGCATCTAAGTTTGAAAGTGGTTCGTCCATCAAAAGAATCTCAGGGTGGATAACTATTGATCTAGCTAGAGCTACCCTTTGTTGTTGTCCTCCAGATAATTCTGAAGGTTCCTTTGTTGCTTGGTCTCCCATCTCAACCATTTCAAGAGCATGTAAAACTTTTTCTTTTATATCTACTTTAGATATTTTTCTAGCTTTTAAACCATAAGCTACATTATCAAATACACTCATATGGGGAAATATTGCATAGTTTTGAAAAACCATTCCTATATTTCTCTTGTGAGCAGGAGTATCATTTATTTTCTTTCCTCCTACAAATATATCTCCAGAAGTAATATCATTAAATCCTGCAATCATCCGTAAGAGAGTTGTCTTTCCACATCCAGAAGGTCCTAAAAGTGTAAAAAATTCTCCTTTTTTTATATCTAAATTAGCTTTATCAACAGCTGTAAAATCATCATATTTTTTTGTTATATCTTTAATATTAACACCCATTTTTTTTTTTTACTCCTTTCCAGAAACTATATTTTTCCATCTTGTTATTATTTCTTTTTTATTATCTGAAGCCCAACCAAAGTCATAGTCAACTAATTTAATATCAGAGATGTCAACTAAACCTTCAGGAGCAGCAATGTCACTTCTAACAGCTCTAATTTTAAAGTCTGTAGCTAAAGTTGTTTGAACTTCCTCACTTACAATATAATCTAAGAACAATTTAGCATTTTCTTCATTTACAGCACCTTTTATTAAAGCAGCAGCATCAGGAACAGCAGAAGTACCCTCACTAGGATAGATCATATCAATATGTCCACCAGCATTTTTATATTTAATAGCATTTTTTTCTAAAGTTAATCCAATAGAATATTCCTTATCTACAACACCTTTAGGAACACCTGAAGAACTTCCTAAAACTTTACCATCTAAGTTTGCTACAAATTTTTTAATAAAATCATAACCATCTTCTGTATCTTTTCCAAAAGCAGTTAAAAGAGTAGCAGTAATAGTATAAGAAGATCCAGATTTAACAGGAGAAGCCATAGCTATCTTTCCTTTCCATTTAGGATCAGTTATATCAGCCCAAGAAGTTGGAATATCATCTCCAGTTACAAGATCAGTATTATAAATTATAACCATAGGTAGTAATGCAAAACCAAACCATTTATCTTCAGTATCTCTAAATAAAGGATCTATCTTATCGTGACTAGAAGTTTTATACGGTGCAAAATATTCTTTAAATGCATTGAGAGATTCAGCTCCTCCACCCCAAACAACATCTCCTAAAGGATTAGCACTCTCAGCTTGAACTCTTTTAAGTATCTCTCCAGTCCCGGCTCCAACTACATTAACTTTGATTCCTGTTTTTTCAGTAAAATTATTTGTAACTGTAGTTAAAAGTTCTGATGGATGTGATGAATACACAGTTACCTCATTACTTTTAACAGGTGTTTCGGCAGTTTTATCCTCTTCTTTTCCACAAGCTACAACTAATAGAAGCGAAAGTGCCAAGAACATCTTTAAAACATTTTTGAATTTTTTCATATAATTCCTCCCTAAGTGTGTTTTATAATAATTTTAATGATAAAAATAATAAACTATTATAGTAAAATAATAACAAATTTAATTAGTGATTGCAATTTAATTTGTTATTTTATTATCTTTTAAATTATATTAAACATAATGAAAAATGAGTTCTGAAAAAAAAGTTATTTTTATGATATACTTTTTCTATAATTTACAAAAATAAATAACTTAAAGAATTAAGATAAAGGAGAATTAAGATGAAAAAAAGACCAACATTGGTTATTATGGCAGCAGGTATGGGAAGCAGATATGGAGGGTTAAAACAAATTGATCCAGTGGGTTTAAATGGCGAAATTATAATGGATTATTCTATTTATGATGCTAGGTTAGCAGGTTTTGGTAAAATAGTATTTGTTATAAAAAAAGAATTTTATAATATCTTTAAAGAAAAGATAGGAGATAGAATATCAAAATTAAAAGATATAGAAGTAAAATATATCTTTCAAGATATAAGATCTATTCCTAAAAAATATGATCTTCCAAAAGATAGGATAAAACCTTGGGGAACTGGTCATGCTATATTATCTTGTAAAGATATAATAGGTGAACCTTTTGCAGTTATAAATGCTGATGACTTTTATGGTTCTACAACTTTTAAATTGATCTATGATGAACTTACAAATCAGACAAATAAATATGGATATTCTATGATAGGTTTTCAATTAGATAAAACTATTAGTAAAAATGGTAGTGTAGCTAGGGGAATATGTACCTTAGATAATGAAAATTATCTAGTTACAGTAGAGGAAAAAGTAAAGATAGAAGAGATTTCAAAAACTATCTATTCCTTTGAAGATAGATATAACAAAATAACAAAAACAATGGAACCTATAAAAATAAAATTAGAAGATAATACCCTTGTCTCTATGAATATTTGGGGATTTATGCCATCTATTTTTAAAGAACTAGAATCTGGTTTTGAAAAATTTTTAGATGAAAATATAGAGGATATAAAGTCTGAATTTTTTATTCCTAGTCTTGTAGATGATCTAATAAAATCAAAAAAAGTTTCTGTAAAAGTTATAAAAACTAAGGAAAAATGGTATGGTGTAACCTATCAAGAAGATAAAAAAGATATTTCTGAAGCCTTAAAAGATATGACACCTAATATCTATCCTAATAGATATATAAATAGCTAGAAAATAAAAAAGAGATAAAAAATTTTATTTTTATCTCTTTTTTATTTTTGATAATTCTAACTGATTAAAAAGATAGGAAGTTGAAAAAATTAGACTCTTCCTTCTTATGGTCTCTCGATTCACGAATATTAAAATCAATTCTAGTTAGAATGAATTTTAAATGTGATAAAGGAAACCAAAGTGGAAATGATTACGGAGAATAAGATCTATAAAAATGAATTGAGATTTCATAAACAAATCTTCATATCACGAGAAAAGGGGTATACTAGGAATGAAGAAAAATATATTTTTTAGGAGGAGAGAAGTGTCAAAAGATAATTTTTTTAATAGTAATTTTTATGTTGGTAATGAAAATTGGGTGAAGAGTACTTTTGAAGATCCAGAAATAAAAGAAAAAGAATTTAAATCTCAGAAAGAAAAAATTCAAATGTATTTAAAAAAATATTTACTTTTAGATAATGTTAATTTTTTATTTGGTACAGGAAGTTCAATCCATTTAGGAGCAGAAACAATTAGAACAATTCCTGAACAAGTTGAAAGTGCTATAACGGGAGATTTAAAAGATATTTTTAAAATATTAAAAGGAAAATATATAGAAAAATTTAAAAAAAAAGAGGATTATTTTGCTTGGGAAAATATCAGAGGAAATTTATCAGAGGAGTTAAAAAATAAACTGGAAGTGATTGAGGTAAATGATAGTAAATTTAATTTAAAAAAGGCTTTAAATTTACTAAGTGAGGAAGATGAAAAAAATGAGTTGTTGGAAAAATCTGTAGAAGTGACTTTGGAAGATTTTTTAAATTATTTAATGGCAACTAAATATTTATTAGAAAATTCTGAAGGATTGATTTCAGATGAAAACTTAACCTATAAAAATGTAGATAAATTAATAAATATTATTAAAAAAGCAATGTTTAAAATGTGTGATATAGATAAAATTACCTTAGAAGAAAATAAATATTTAAAAACTGAACCAGAAATAAAGGAGCAAATGGAAAAACAAGGGTCTTATACCTATCATAAAAGTTTTTTAACCTCTATACTTCAGAGACCATTAAATTTAAGAAGAGCTAATATATTTACTCTTAACTATGATTTGGCTTTTGAATATTCATTCGATCAATTGGGAATTCAATATATAGATGGATTTGTTGGATTCCATCAAAGAAATTTTAGACCTGAAGTCTTCAATTATGATTATTTTTACCCAGGAGATACCACCGAAGGAAAAGTTAGAAGGATAGAAAGAGTTGTTAAATATTATAAACTTCACGGATCATTAACTTGGATAAATGGGAAAAAAGGAGTGAATAATCCTTATGAACTATATGAAAAACCAATAGAATTAATAAGACATCAAATAGAAACTGATGTAGAAGATGAAAATTTTAGTGTAGGAAAAATTATGATCTATCCTACTTCTACAAAGAAAGAGTTCACTTTAAATTTTCCTTATTCAGATTTATTTAGAAAATTTGCTGATCGATTACAGCAACCAGAAGCAGTTTTGTTTTCTATAGGATATAGTTTTTATGATGAACATATAAATGATATTATCTATCAAGCATTAGCTAATCCATCTTTCACTTTAATTATAGTAGATTTCAATGGTTCTAAAAGTGGAGAAATAAAACGACTAAAAGAATTGAATGATCCTAGAATAATTATTTGTGAGGGACCTTATTTAGGAGATTTTAAAGCTTTTTCAAAAGAGATTTTACCAAGTATAGATGAATATGACACTAGAGCACAGGTGACTAAAAGCTTACAAAAATTATTTGAAGAAAAATCAAATAATGGAGATGATATAAATGTTCAGTAGGGAGATTGGTAGAGTTGTAGGAGTAGATAGTTTTAGAGTGATTATAGAGTTAGATGATGGCATTAAAGGAACTCACAAAAGTGGATATTATGATATCTATGAAGTAGCAAAAATAAACTCATATGTTATTCTTCCAATAGGGAATGAAAAAATAGTAGCATTAATAACTAGGGTAAAATCTTTTGAGGAAAATGATTTTGAAAAAACAAGTGGAGAAATAAGTCTTCCAAAAGCAAAACGTCATTTGATCGCTACTATGATTGGAACAATCTCTAATGATGATTATATAGAAGGAATTTACAATTATCCTATTTTAGATAATCCAGTATGGTATATCATAAAAGATGATTTATCTAAAATCTTTGATGATAAAAAGAAAGAAGAAATAAATTTTGAAAATGATTTTTATTTGCCTATAGGAAAAGCCAGTAATTTTTTTGATTATAATGTAAAAATTAATCCTGATAAATTTTTCTGTAAGCATAGTGCAATCTTGGGGAATACAGGTTCAGGGAAATCTTGTACAGTTGCCTCAATACTTCAAACACTATTTAAATATGAACATGGAGAAAAAGGTAAACTAAAGAGTTCGAATATAATAATCTTTGATACTAATGGAGAATATAAAGAAACTTTTAAAGAAAATAAAAATATAAATAGCTTTAACATAACAGAGGATGGATTAAAAGTTCCTTATTGGTTTATGAATTATGAAGATTTTGAGCATATTTTCGAACCTTCAGCAGGAACACAAGCACCAATTTTAAAAAGTGCTTTAGGTATCTTAAAAAATAAGAAAGAATATGGAAAAATAACATTTTCTCAAGAATGTGTAAACTATACAAAAGAAATAAGAGATTCGTGTTTAAATTATATAAACTATAAATTTAGAATTACGCTTCATAATTTAATTGAAAATGATTTTAACGGAAGAAAAGAGGTGTTTAAAAATAATAATTGGCTAAATATAATAGGGATTTTAGATGCTTTGTCATTAGAAAAAGCAAAAATCAAATCAGATAAATATTATAAAATAAATGAAGAAAAAATATATTTACTCAGAGAATTATTAGACGAAATATTGGAGAATTTAAACTCTAACAAGATAAAGAGTGTTGAAAATATAGATAAACCAAAATATTTTGATTTTTCTAAATTGGTGACAGAAGGATTAGATTTAGCAATAACTGATTTAGGAGAAAATCAAGGAAAAAATAGAGAATATATTTCAACTTTGAAGCTTAGGTTATCTAGTTTTATTTCGGATGAGAGAAAATCAGAGCCATTAATGATTAAAAAAGAAAATATTAAAGATGCTTTAATTATATTTTTAGAATATTTATTGGGAAATCCTCTAAAGGGAGAAAATATTTTTTCTGAATATAGAAAAAGCATTTTAGAAGACGAAAAAAAAGATAAAAAAAGTCAAATAACTATAATAGATTTATCTTTATTGCCTTATGAATTGTTAGAAACAGTGACAGGACTAATAGGAAGATTGATTTTAGAATGTACTCAAAGAATAAATAAGGTAGACGGGTGTAAAGGAAAAAGAGGGGCTATGCCGATAGCTATAGTTTTAGAAGAAGCCCAAAATTACATTCCAGAAACAGATTATAATGGTAAAAAATCTATTGCTAAAAAAATATTTGAAAGGATAGCAAGAGAAGGAAGAAAATACGGTGTATCTTTAATTATATCTTCTCAAAGACCATCGGAACTATCAAAAACTATATTATCTCAATGTAATACTTTTATTGTTCACAGACTCCAAAATCCTGAAGATCAAAAATATATTAAACAGATAGTTTCTTCAGCAAATAGTGATTTACTTAATCAATTGCCAGTCTTACCTCAACAACATGCAATTATAATGGGAGAAGCTGTAAGGAGTCCGATACAGTTGAAAATTAATGATATAAAAAATAAACCTGACAGTTCAAACCCAAAATATATTGAAAATTGGTTGAAAGAAGAAAATGAAATAAAAATAGAAGAAGTAGTAGAACAGTGGATTAAAAACTAATTATCGAGATAAGATCTTAAAAAATAGAAAAGCTAGAAAAATTGAGCAGATAGTTCAAAGTTTTCCTAGCTTTTTTTAATTCACTTTTCATTTTCATAAGGTTTTTAAATTATAAAAAAAGAGGTATACTAGAAGTGGAATACTAAACTTTATATAATCAAAAATATAAATATATTTTTGTAGTTTAAAATCTTTAAATACCTTAAAAGGAGAGAGACATTATGAAAGGTTTAATTGAGTCAATTCAAAATAAAAATACTATTTTATTTGTTGGTGCTGGTGTATCTATGAATCTTGGACTACCTTCATGGGATTCATTATTAAATTATATTGCAAGGGAATTAGATTATGAACCTGAAGTTTTTAAATCTTTTGGAGATGCTTTATCATTGGCAGAATATTATAAGTTAAAAAAAGGAGATATCGGTCCCTTAAGAAGTTGGATGGATAGAAATTGGCATAGTGATAATATAAAAATAAAAGATTCTAAGATACATAAACTAATATTTGATTTGGATTTTCCTATTATATATACTACTAATTATGATAGATGGATAGAAAGAACCTACGACCATTATAATAAAAATTATAAAAAAATAACCAATGTAGGAGATCTAGTAAATTTACACGGTGTACTAACTCAAATTATTAAATTCCATGGAGATTTTGATGATGAAAAATCTATCGTATTAACAGAGTCTAGCTATTTTGAAAGACTTAGTTTTGAAACCCCCTTAGATATTAAACTTAGATCGGATATATTAGGAAAATCAATTCTATTTATCGGATATAGCTTACAAGATATAAATCTTCGTTATCTACTATTTAAGTTGAACAAACTCTGGGAAAATAGTACTCAATCTAGTTCAAGACCTAAATCTTATGTATTTTTAGTAGATTCCAACCCTATTGAAGATCTAATTTTGAAAAAAAGAGGGATTAAGACTTTTACCTCTAAAAATAAAAATCCTAGTGAAGGTTTACAAGAATTTTTGAAAGAAATAAATGAGGGTATATCTAATACAGAATAATAGAAAAAAATAAAAATTTTTTAATTAAAAAAAAGGATGAGATCAAAAGATATAGTATATATATTATGCAACATTATAAAATGAAAAAAAGGAGGAACAATATGGAAAAATGGATGTGTATACCTTGTGGTTATATTTATGACCCTGAATTAGGTGACGATGCTGGTGATATCAAACCAGGTGTAAAATTTGAAGATCTACCTGAAGATTGGGTATGTCCTTTATGTGGGGCAGAAAAATCAGATTTTGAAAAAGTAAAATAATTTTAATTTATTATGATCTTTAAAAGAGCAGTCTTAGTATTGGAGAAAATTTCAATATTAGGACTGCTTTTTATTTTTTTACAATCTCTTAACATTAATCTAATATAATATAAATTGGAGTAAATTTAAAAATTGTATTATAATAGACTAAATAAAAGGACTCTTATGGAGGAAAAGATGTATAGAATATTAAAAGGAAAAACTTTAGAAAAATCTCTGAAAAATTTAAAAAATTTAAATCCAGATATTTTAATTGAACCAAAAGATATCGTATTTATAGTCTTAGTTGAAAAAAAAATCATAGGGTATGCTATCCTAGGAACAAATCAAATTTTAAAAGATATATTTGTTGAAAAGAGTCAAAGATATAATTCTTTTGGAACTAGATTAATAAAATTTATTAAAAATTATCTATCTGCCAAAGGGATCGATGAAATTTATTTAGAAAAATATTTAGAAAATACAGTATTTTTTAAAAAAATAGGTTTTAAAGAATGTTCTGAAAGTCTTTATAAGATAGAGGGACTTGCAGCTAGGGAAAAAAGAAAAAAAGATGGAATGAGAAGTACTCTAGTATCTATCGCTATAAATATATTTTTAGCAGGTATAAAAATATTTTTTGGAATAATTGGAAAGAGTAAAGCTCTAGTAGCAGATGGTTTTCATTCAGTTTCAGATATAGTTGGATCTGTTGTAGTTTTAGTAGGAATATATTTAGGAAATAAACCAGCAGATGAGGAACATCCATACGGTCATGGAAAATTAGAAAGTATAGCAGGAAATATAATCGGTGTAATACTAGTGATAACTGCTTATAGTTTAATTATAGAAAACGCTTTGGATTATTTTAGAGAAACTGTACGTTTTATTCCTGAAAAGATAACTTTAGTTATTGTTCTAATCTCTATAGTTGTTAAATATTTACTTTATAGATATAAGTATAATATAGGTATAAGAATAAAAAATGATGCTGTCTTAGCCGATGCAAGGGAACATAAAAGTGATGTCCTATCTTCTATAGGGGTCTTAGTAGGAATATTATTATCGATCTATGTCAATCCAATTTTTGATCTCTTACTAAGTATAATAGTAGGAATTATAATTGGAAAGGAAGGACTACATATAATTTTTCAAACTTCTAATAATTTAATGGATCTACAAGATAAAAATTTAATAGAAGAAGTAGATACATATGTCAATACCTTTGGATATATAGAAAATGCCCACGATATAAAGATGAAAACTTCCGGTAACATGGTATTTCTTACATTACATATAAGACTAGATGGAAGGATGACAATTTATGAGGGACATGAACTATCTGACGATATAAAATATTCTATTTTAAATAAATTTGAAGATGTAGAAGATGTAACTATTCATATAGATTGTACAATATAAAAAAATTCATTTAAATATATCAATTTAATATCCAATTTATGATAAATTGAAATAGAAAAAGAGATATGATATACTTTAAAGGAATGTAAAAAAGAGTGTAGGGTGTGAATTATGAGTATATTAAATGGGTTAAATAGTGAACAGAGAAAAGCCGCAGAAAAAATAGATGGACCACTACTAATCTTAGCGGGAGCAGGAAGTGGAAAAACAAGAACAGTCACATATAGAATAGCTTATATGGTCTTAGAAAAAGAAATTAGCCCGTATAAAATACTAGCCGTAACATTTACAAATAAAGCAGCTAAAGAGATGAAAATAAGAGTAGAAAGTTTAATTGGTATAGAAGCTAAAAAAGTTATGATATCTACATTTCATTCATTTGGAGTTAGATTACTTAGAGTACACGCTACAAAGTTAGGTTATGATGCCAATTTTAATATTTATGATGCTGATGATCAAAAAAAATTAGTTGGTAGATTGATGAAAGAATTAGTTATAACAAATAAACAATTAACTCCAGCCTCTGTAGTTTCTAAAATATCTAAATATAAGGAAGATGGAGATGAACCATCTGATATAACTAAGGAAGCTTACAATACTGATACAAAAGTTATAGCAGCTGTATACGAAAAATATGCAGAGGAACTTATAAAAAATAATGCTATGGACTTTGCCGATCTACTTATAAATACCAATAAACTATTAGATGATCCAGAAGTTTTAGAAAAGATACAAGATAGATATGAATATGTAATGGTAGATGAATATCAAGATACCAACAACATTCAATATCAAATAATAACTAAGATAGCTAGAAAACATAAAAATATATGTGTAGTTGGAGATGAAGATCAAAGTATATATGGATTTAGAGGAGCGAATATAAGAAATATCCTAGATTTTGAAAAAGAATATAAAGACGCTATGGTAGTAAAATTAGAACAAAATTATAGATCAACTCAAAATATATTAGGAGCTGCAAATAGTATTATCAAACTAAATACAACTTCTAGAGGAAAAAATCTTTGGACTGAAAAAGATAAAGGAAACTTAATCGAGATCTTTTCTGCATCAGATGGAAGAGCAGAGGCAGATTATATATTACAAGAAGTTATAAAAGGTAAAAATAACGGTAGATCATATAAAGATTATACTATTTTATATAGAACTAATGCTCAGTCAAGGGTCTTTGAAGAAGCTTTTTTAAGACACAGGATCAACTACAAAATATTTGGTGGGATGCAATTTTATCAAAGGGTAGAAGTAAAAGATATTTTGTCTTATATGAGAGTAATAAATAATCCTAAAGATACAGTTAGCTTATTTAGAATAATCAATGTTCCTAAGAGAAAAATTGGTGCCAAAACTATTGAAAAAATTAAAGATTTTGCAGATGAAAATGAAATAATGTTTTTTGAGGCAATGGGACGTGTAGAAGAAACTAAACTAGGATCAGCTATAAAAGTAACTGTGTTTAGACTCTATGAGATGTTAAACAAAATAATAGAAGAAAGTCAATTTTTAACAGCTTCAGAGATCTACGATATGATCTTAGAAAAAACTAATTATATGAATTATTTGACTACCTATGACGATAAATTTGAAGCTAGAATAGAGAATGTAAAAGAACTTCGAACTTCTATACAAGAGATGGAAGATTCAGAGGAGTATGAAGGTTTTATAAATATAGGAGAATTTTTAGAACGAACAGCATTAGTTGCTGCTACAGATGACTTAGAAGAAGATACTGACTATGTAAAATTAATGACGATTCATAACTCTAAGGGTCTAGAATTTCCAGTAGTTTTCTTAGTGGGAATGGAAGATGAATTATTTCCAAGTGCCAAAGCTGATTTTTCCGATGATGATCTAGAGGAAGAGAGAAGACTTTGCTATGTAGCTATTACTCGTGCTGAGGAAAAATTACACATCTCCCATGCATTTGAAAGAATGGTTTATGGAAGGATCTCATATATGAGAGAACCATCTAGATTTTTAAAAGAGATAGATGAAAAATATGTTGATTATGTAAATAAATCAAAAATTGTTTCTAAAAATATTAATCTTGAAAATAAGAAAAATAAATTAGAAGGCCTTAACATAATAACAAAAGCAGACTTTAAAGTCGATTCAAAATCACCTTTTAAAATTGGAGAAAAAGTCACTCATAAAAAATTTGGTACAGGAATTATAAAAGATGTAGAGGTAGGGAAAAGACTTGTAATTAGATTTAGAGATGGAGATAAAAAATTACCACTTATCCTTGCAGAAAAGTTTTTAATAAAAGAATAAAAAATTTAAATGATGTCCTAGGGAGAAGATAATGAAAAGAAAAACTATTGCTAAGGAGATAACCTATGAGGGAATAGGACTTCATAAGGGTGAACTCATAAAGATAAAATTAATACCTGCTACAAAAAAAACTGGTATTATATTTAAAAGAATAGATCTAAAAGAAAATGAGAATGAGGTTACAATGAATTTAGAAAACACCTTTGACCTAACTCGTGGAACAAATTTAAAAAATAAATATGATGCAAAAATTCATACGATAGAACATTTCTTATCAGTGTTATCTATATTTGAAATCACAGATCTAATCATAGAAATAGATGGAAATGAATTACCAATTGGAGATGGAAGTGCCAAAATATTTGGTGAACTTATAAAAAATACAGGAACTTGTGATTTAAATTCTGAGATCGAGGAATTAATAATAACAGAACCAGTATATCTAACTAAAGGTGATAAACATATTATAGCACTACCATATGATGGTTTTAAGATAACTTATACAATAAAATTTGATCATACATTTTTAAAAACACAGATGTTAGAGATAGATCTCAACAAAGAAAGTTTTTTAAAAGAGATAGCACCAGCAAGAACTTTTGGATTTGATTATGAGATAGAATATTTGAAACAAAATAATCTAGCTCTAGGTGGAACTTTAGATAATGCCATAGTAATTAATAAAAATGGTATAGATAATCCTAGTGGTCTTAGATTTGAAGATGAATTTGTAAGACATAAAATTTTGGATATAATAGGTGATTTAAAAGTAATTAATAAACCTATTAAAGGTCATATAATTGCTGTGAAAGCAGGACATGCATTAGATATAGAATTCGCGAAATTATTAATGAAATAGGAGTGATTAAAAAATGATGAAAATAGCTGAAATAAAAAAAAGAATACCACATAGATATCCATTTTTATTGGTAGATAGAGTTACAAAAATGACTGAAAACACTTTGGAAGCATATAAAAATGTAAGTGCCAATGAGGAATTTTTTAATGGACATTTCCCTGATTATCCAATTATGCCAGGAGTATTAATAGTAGAAGGAATGGCTCAAGCACTTGGATTATTAGTAAATGCAGATGACGAACCTATTACACCTCTTTTTGCTTCTATTGAAAGTGCAAAATTTAAAAAACCTGTAGTCCCTGGAGATAGATTAGTTTATGAAGTTGAAGTTATAAAAGCTAGAAGGTCTATAGTAAAAGGTAGAGGAGTGGCAAAAGTAGATGGAGAAATAGTGGCCACAGCAGATCTTATGTTTGCTATTTTGAAAAAGTAGGGAGGAAATTCATGGCTAACATACACAAGACCGCAATCATTGGGGAGGGAGCTGTACTTGGTAAAGATGTAGTAATAGGTCCTTATAGTATCATTGGTAGCGAAGTAGTAATTGGAGACAATACTGTAATTGAATCTCATGTTGTGATAGATGGAATTACTATAATAGGTAAGAATAATAAGATATATTCATATGCTTCTATAGGGAAAGAATCGCAAGATCTTAAATATAAAGGAGAAGCTACTAGGACTATAATAGGTGACAACAATAAAATAAGAGAATTTGTAACTATCCATAGAGGAACCGATGATAAGTGGGAAACAGTAATAGGCAGTAACAACCTACTTATGGTATATGTTCATGTAGCTCATGATGTAATTATAGGTGATAACTGTATTTTAGCTAACAATGTAACTTTAGCAGGACATGTAACTGTAGGTGATTTTGCAATTATAGGTGGGCTAACACCGGTACACCAATTTTGTAATATAGGAACCCATAGTATGACTGGAGGCGGATCTTTAATAGTTCAAGATGTTCCACCATATATCTTAGCAGAGGGGTCCCGTGCAATTGCTCGTGGACTAAATAGTGTGGGTCTTTCAAGAAGAGGATTTTCAAAGGAAGATCTATCTATATTAAAGAAAGTCTATAGACTAGTATTTAGATCTAAGATGTTACTTAAGGAAGCTCTAGCCGAGATAGAAGAAACATATGGCGAAAATGAACGGGTAAAAATATTTTTAGAATTTGTTAAAAATAGTAGTAGGGGGATTATTAAATAATGGAGAAGATAGCTATTATTGTAGGAAATGGAGATCTTCCTGTAAAATTTTTAGAATCTGCTAAAGAATATGGAATAGATCCTTATCCAATTGGGCTATTTAATACAGTATCAAATAATATCAAATCACACCATAATTATGTAGAGATGAATATCGGAGAGATGAAAAAAATTCTTTTATATCTATTGACTAATAATATAAAAAAAATAGTTATGTTAGGAAAAGTCGAAAAAAAATTAATATTTGAAAATCTTTTTTTAGATGAAATAGGAAAAGAACTTTTTAAAAAAATGCCAGATAAAAAAGATGAAACTCTATTATTTGGTGTAATCTCCTTATTTAGATTAAATGGGATAAAAGTATTACCCCAAAACTATCTTATGAAAGATATTCTTTTTTCTAATAAAATATATACAAAAATTATTCCTAATAACAATGAAAATAAAACTATCAAAATAGGAATCGAAGGGGCAAAAGCTTTGACTGTTATAGATGCAGGTCAATGTGTTGTCTGTAAAGATAACTCTATAATTACTTTAGAAGGAATAGAGGGAACCGATAAAACTATTGAAAGGGCCTATGAGTATGCTGGAAAAGATTGTATCTTAGTTAAAATGGCTAGACCACAACAAGATATGAGAGTAGATATCCCTGCTATTGGATTAGATACTGTAAAAAAAATAATATCTATCGGCGGAAGAGGTATAGTTGCAGAGGCTAATAGGATGTTATTTATAGATCAAGAGGAATCTATAAAGTTAGCAAATGATAATAATATTTTCATTATAGGTGTGAAGGTATAGAAGGAGTGAGAGTATGAAATATTTTGTTTCCACAGGTGAAATCTCAGGAGATCTCCATCTATCATATCTTGTTAATGCAATAAATAAAATTGATGATAATACCAGTTTTTTTGGAGTAGCAGGTAAATATTCCAAAGAGGCTGGTGTTAATATTATACAAGATATAGGTGAATTAGCTATAATGGGATTTTGGGAAGCTATAAAAAAATATAAATTTTTAAAAAATAAAGTTTATGAATATATAGAATTTATAAAAAAAGAAAATATAAAAAAAGTAATACTAGTAGATTATGGAGGGTTCAATTTAAAGTTTATGGAACTTCTTCAAAAACATGTAGAAGGAATAGAGATCTATTATTATATCCCCCCTAAAGTTTGGATTTGGGGAGAAAAACGTGTTGAAAAACTAAGACATGTCGATCATATAGTTGTTATATTTCCATGGGAAGTAGAATTTTATAAAAAACATGGAATAGATGTAATATATTATGGAAATCCATTTTTGGATATCTATAAACGAATAAGTAAAAGAGGAGAGAAGATCCTATTACTTCCTGGAAGTAGAAAAAAAGAGGTACAAAAACTTCTTCCTATAATGTTAGAAGTTGTAGAAAAATCTATAGATGAAACATTTATATTAAAACTAGCAAAAAAAGAACATCTCAAATGGATAGATTTAGATATAAATAAATATAAGAACTTAGAAATTGTAGATAATGTATCCCTTCAAAATGTTGTGAGACAATCTAAATATGCAGTAGCAGCTTCTGGAACAGTAATATTAGAGCTTGCACTTTTGGGATTACCAGGAGTTGTTGTCTATAAGATCGACATACTAACAGGACTCATAGGAAAATATATATTAAAATTGAAATATGTATCTCTACCTAATTTAGCTTTAGATAAAGAAGTTTATAGAGAACTTCTTCAAGGGGATTGTAAGAGAGATAATATTATAGACGCTATACAAAATATAGATAAAAATAAAAAATATTTTGAGGAACAAATCAGTAAAATAATAGAAAAATTAGGTGGAAATAATATAATAGAAAAGTACGCCAAATTCTTTTTGGAAGGAAAATAATATGAAAAAAATGAAATTAAAAGTTCAAAAAACATCTTTAAAAAAGATGTTTGACTATGGAATGAACTATAAATATAGATTTATATTTATAGTTTTCTTATCCTTGATTGTATCTTTGACAAAAGCATTACCAGCATGGTTATCTAAATCTTTGATGGATGATGTTCTTATAGCAAAAGATATGAAGATGTTAATATTAGTGTCCGGTGGTTTAGTTATTGCAACTATTATAAAAGGTTTTTCCATGTACTATAAGGAAGTTTTTTCTTCTTACACAACAAGATTAGTAGTCAGGGATATCCAGCAAGATATATATAGACATCTTCATAAATTAAGTCATTCTTACTTTGATAGAACTCCTCAAGGAGAGATAATGTCAAGAATAAGTGGAGATGCTAGTAATTTAGGTAAAATTGGATTTATGATCTTTCAAATCTTGCCAGAATTTTTGACTGTAACAGTTCTTCTTATTGGATTATTTAAAATTGATGTAATCCTAGCTGTGATGACACTAATTATGATGCCTGGAATGATGATGGTCTTAAAGAAGATTTTAAAAAAAATAAAAAAAACTGCAAGAAAAAGACAAGATCAACGGGGAGAATTAAATTCTCTTATCCAAGAATCTTTATCTGGAATTAGAGTTGTAAAAGCATTTGCCACTGAGCAAGATGAAATTGAAAAATATGAAGAAAAAAATATGGAAGTATTAAATACAGAATATAAAAATAAAAAAGTAGAAGCTAGAATATCCCCTATAAATGAAGTTGCTACAACAATTTTAACTGTAGGAGTACTTCTCTACGGTGGAAATAAAGTTATTGTTGACGCTAACTTTACAGCTGGAGATCTTGTTTCATTTTTAACTTCTCTAGGTCTTATGTTTGAACCACTAAAAAAGATGATTAAAAGAGGTAGTGATCTAGTATCAATAATGCCTTCAGCTGATAGAGTAATGGAATTATTAGATGAAATCCCAGAAGTAGTAGAGAAAGAAGATGCTATAAACTATGGAAATCTTTCACCTAAGGTTAGATTTAAAAATTTAAAATTTAAATATGGTAAAGAATTAGATTATGCAATAAATAATATTAATTTTGAAGCAAAAGCTGGTGAGATAATAGCACTAGTGGGTCGAAGTGGTAGTGGGAAAACTACACTAGTAAATTTAATTCCTAGATTTTATGAGATTGAAGATGGTTCTATAACTATAGATGGTGTAGACATAAGAGATCTTAAAATAAAAGAATTAAGAGATCATATAGGATTAGTTCCCCAAGAAACTTTTTTATTTAGTGGTAGTATCTACTCTAATATATTATATGGAGCAGGAAGAGATGTCACGAAAGATGATGTTATTAATGCTTCTAAAATGGCAAACGCTCATAACTTTATAATCGAGTTTGAAAATGGATATGATCAAGAGGTTGGAGAAAGAGGAACACTTATGTCTGGGGGACAAAAACAACGTATAGCTATAGCTAGAGCTCTCCTTAAAAATCCAGAAATTATGATTTTAGATGAGGCTACTTCTGCTTTGGATACAGAATCTGAAAGACTAGTCCAAGATGCACTGGAAAAATTAATGGTAGGAAGAACAACCTTTGTAATAGCACATAGATTATCCACAATAATTAACGCAGACAAAATAATAGTTATGAATAAAGGAAAAATAGCAGAATCAGGTAGTCATCAAGAACTACTATCTAAAGGTGGAATCTACAAAAAATTATATGAAACACAATTTGGAGAAGAATAATTTTTTTCTTATTATATTTCATATTCTAGACGAATTAAACAATTTAATAAAAAAAGGAGACATAAATAATGAGTATTTTGAGAGATGATAAAAGAAAAAATAATGATTTAAGAGATGTTAAATTAGTAACAGGATTTACAATTCATGCTGAAGGATCAGTCCTTATTGAGATGGGACATACTAAAGTAATTTGCACTGCATCTATAAGTGAAAGTGTTCCTAGATTTTTAAAAAAGACAGGAAAAGGATGGCTTACAGCTGAATATTCTATGCTACCTAGAGCTACAGAAGATAGAAATAGAAGGGAAGCTTCAATGGGTAAACTAGGTGGAAGAACCATGGAGATTCAAAGATTGATCGGTAGATCATTAAGAGCTTGTATAGATCT
>DDQV01000073.1 GCA_002342785.1 Fusobacteriaceae bacterium UBA2433
TGTACAATAAATTTATGAGTAAAAGTGAAAAACGGACAGAAGTTTATTTTAAATTGAGATTTTGTGAAAAAAAATCTTATATTGAGGTAGTGGATAAGAAGGAAAAAGAACTTAGTTTTCCAATAACTCCTATCCAAACGGATAAAAATACTTTGGAGATAATCTCTAATTTAAATCTTATAAGTGAGCATAATTTTTTTAATATATCATGGGAGAACGAATCTAATCTAACTTATTTAGAGGAAAATCCCCATCTATTTGAACTATTAAGAAAGAGTAAATACTTTATTACAGAAGATTTTAAGCAAATTAACACAAGGGAAAATAAAAGAAAGATAACGTTAAAATTAGAAAAAATAAAAGAGAAAATTAGTATAAAATTAATATTAGATGGTAAGTATGAAGAATTTCAATTTTTAACTGAAAACTATGTCATAAGAAAAAATAAAATATATCATATTGATGATATAGGGGAAAACTATCTCAGTGCTTTTGAACTTAATACACAGATAGATCCAAAAGAGATAGAAAAATTTTTGACTGTAACTAACTCTTATTTTGATAATTTAAATTTAGAATATGAAGATTATAGAGTAGAAAAATTAAAGAAAAAATCCTTTGTACCACAAATTATAATTGAAAAGATATCTAAAGACAGGAGTTTATATCTTAAATTTGGATTTGAGATATCTACAATGACCTATAATATGTTAAAGAAAGATGACATAAAAACAGTGGTATTATTAAATACTTTAGAAAAAATAATATCAATCTGTGATATCGATATATCTACCATGTCTGAAAGTATGGAAGATGTAGTAAAGATCCTAGTAAAATATCAAAGAAAATTAAAGTTAAAGGAAAGCTATTATGTAGAGGAAAATTTAATTATTCTCCATGAGAAGTTAGCCAAAGAATTTATAAGTAAGGAACTTCTCAATCTAGTTTCTAAATATAAATTTATAGGTACAGAAAAATTAAAAACATATAAGATAAGAACTGTTCAGCCAAAGTTGATAGCTAAACTATCTCATTCAATTGATTTTTTAGAGGGAGACGCCCACCTAGAGATTGAAGGGGAAAAATTTTCAGTCTTAGATATAATCTCAAAATATAAAAAAGATTCATATGTAGTTTTAAGTGATGGAACAAATGCATTGATAAATAAAAAATATATAGAAAAACTAGAAAGATTATTTAAAAATAATAAATCATCTAAAAATATTAAAGTATCCTTCTTTGATCTACCAATAATAGAGGAACTTATTGGAGAAAAAGTATCTGGAGATGGGATGGCTTGGGGTAGGAAGATATTTGATGGTTTAAATGAGATAGAAAAATTAGACATACCAGAAGCCATGGTAGATGCAACTCTTCGAAGTTATCAAAAATATGGGTATAAATGGTTGTATTATATAACTGAAAATAACTTAGGTGGTTGTTTAGCAGATGATATGGGTCTTGGGAAAACTATCCAGACTATAAGTATACTAGCATATACATATCTACATAAAAAATTAACTAAACCATCACTTGTCATAATGCCAAAAAGTTTGATCTTTAACTGGGAAAACGAGATAAAAAAATTCTGTAAAGGATTAACTATAGGTGTATATTATGGAAATAATAGAAATTTTGAAGATGTAAAAGATAAAAATATAATTCTTACTACCTATGGAACGGTAAGAAATGATGTTAAGCTGTTGACAAAGAAAAAATTTGAATTGGTAATATTAGATGAATCTCAAAATATAAAAAATATTACTTCTCAAATAACCAAAGCAGTTATGTTACTGCATTCTGAAAAAAGATTAGCTCTTAGTGGAACACCAGTAGAAAATAATCTAGGTGAACTTTATTCATTGTTTAGATTTTTAAATCCAAAGATGTTTGGAGGGATCGAAGATTTCAATAATTATTATGCTAATCCAATTCAAAAAGATAATAATATAGAGATAATAGAGGAATTAAAGAGAAAAATATATCCATTTATCTTAAGAAGAATAAAGAAACAAGTTTTAAAAGATCTTCCAGATAAGATAGAAAAAACCCTCTATGTGGAGATGAATGAACCCCAAAGAAAATTATATGAGGAGAGAAGAAATTTTTATCATACCCTTATAAATCAAAAATTAACTGAACATGGGATAGGCAAGAGTCAGATATTTATCTTACAAGCGCTAAATGAACTTCGTCAGATAGCTAGTTGTCCAGAATCTAAGAGTGATAATTTAGTTAAATCCGCAAAGTTAGAAATATTAGTAGATAATATTTTGGAAGCAGTTGATAATGGTCATAAGGTTCTTGTCTTTACAAACTATATAAACTCTATAGAAAATATATGTAGGGAATTAGAAAGTCATAAAATAAACCATATATCTATGACTGGTGCTACAAAAAATAGGCAGGAATTAGTGGAAAAATTTCAAACAGATAAAAGATGTAAAGTATTTATTATGACATTGAAAACAGGAGGAGTAGGTTTAAATCTAACTGCTGCTGATAAGATCTTTATCTATGATCCATGGTGGAATAAAACCGCAGAGGATCAAGCTGTAGATAGAAGTTATCGTATGGGACAAGATAGGACAGTATTTGCTTATAAACTTATTACAAAGGGAACTATAGAGGAAAAGATGCTCAGTTTACAGATGGAAAAAAATAAATTATTTAACAGCCTTATAACAACAGATACTGTTGCAGTTAAGAGTCTAAGTGAATCTGATATTGAATATATGCTAGGGGGTGATTAAAATGGCAATAAGTAGAGATAAATTCAAAAATTCAATTACAAATTTTTATACAAGAGATGGGATCTATAGTTTGTATAAAGAGTACTTTATAAATTGGATAGCTGATGGATATATTGGTCTTCATTTGGATATATTTGAGGTATCACTGTTATCAGAAAAATCAAATAAATCAATATTTATAGATCTATTAGAGGAAGCTTTCTATAAAAAAGAAACTTTCATAGAGATATTCAATAGTTTAGATGAAGACATAAAGGAGATCTTTAGAAGTATTATATGGAGTGGAAAATATATATTAGAGGGATCACAAATAGAAAAATTTTTCGAAAAGGATCACACCTATGAAACCAGTGATAACTTAAAGGATAGATATAAATTTTTTCATTATAAAAAAAATAAGATAGCTAAAGATGAACCTGGATATCTATATTTAGATAATAATATAATTAGAAAGATAAGACCTCATTGTCCAAATAAAGTGAGAGATTATTTTATCCATCCAATAGAAAATCCAATCTATACTTATAAACATAATTCTGAAGAGGAAATATGTAAAAAATATGGTTTATATTATAATTTTTATAGTCAAGGTAATATAAAACTTTCATCGAGTTTAAAACTTCTTAAAGAAAGTAAGAGAGATATGCAAAAATATTGTGATATTTCAGAATTTTATAGTGAAAATAAAGATTTAGATTATTTAAAAACTGAAACTATGGGACTATTATTTTATTTGATGAAGGATAAGTATCTTATTCCAGAAAACTTTAAGATGGATAAATTTAAATATATTATAAATGAATTTCTTAATGGAAACCTTGTAAAAAATTGTGGATATGAATATACAACTAAGTACTTAAATTATTTAAAAGGTGTAAAAAATATAAAGAAAACAGAAAATTTAACTAGATCTCTTGAAACTATAGTAAAATTAATTATGGAACTACCATCGGAAAAAACCATAAGTATCTCAAATATCATAAATTATTTAGTTTATAGAGATGAGTTTTTAGAGATAATTGAATTAAAAGATGTATATGATTATGTTTATATAAATGAATCAAACTATGGAAGAACTAGGATATCTCAGTATGATGAATATCATAAATATATAGTTGAACCATTTGTAAAATCAATATTTTTTCTCCTTGGGAGTTTAGGATTATTCACCCTTTACTATGATCTACCTAGTGGAAATAATGGATTATATTTAAAAAATAATTATCTATCAAAATATGATGGATTAAAATATATAGAACTAACTAAATTAGGAGAATATGTTTTAGGGCGAATAGATGACTATGCATTTGCTGAGGAAAATGAAGATGCAGAGATTGTTTATGATGAGGATCTACTTTTAATAACTGTAATTGGTTCAGCACCTATAATGTCGATGTTTTTAGAAAAACTATCTCTTAAAATTGGTGAAAATAAATATAAGATGGATAATGGAAGATTTTTGAAGGGAATTGAAACAATAAAAGAATTAGAAGACAGGATCAAAGAGTTTAAAAATAAATTCTATAAAGACCTACCTCGAGTTTGGGAAATTTTCTTTGATAATTTAAGGTCTAAAGTAAATTTTTTAATCTGTGAATCAGATATAAAAGTTTTTAAAGTAAGGGAAGATAAAGAATTTTTTAAGATCTTAGCAACTGAAAGTAAGTTAAAAGAATATATCTTAAAAGCAGAAGGTTTTTATATTCTTATAAAGGAAGAAGATGTAAGTAAGGTAAAAAGTATTTTATCAAAATATGGATATTTTAATGAAATAGAGTAGTAAAAAAAGACCTAGAGAGATATATTATCTAGGTCTTTTTTTTATATGTCACTTAAAACTTTAATTACTTTTCCTACAACTTTTAGATCTTCTCCAGGGCCTATAAAGATAGGCGGATAGTTGGGATTATCACTGATAAGAGCTATATATGAATCTGTAACTTTTAATCTTTTTACAAAGGCTTCATCGTTTATAAAAAAAGCTCCAATATCTCCGTTTCTTACCTCTATTTCTTTTTTTGCAATAATTATAGAACCATCTTTTATAGTAGGTTCCATAGAATTACCCCAAACGTTGACAGCAAATATATTTCCATGATTTCTAATTCCAGGAAGGGTTATATATTCTGAAACCTCTTGTTCTCCTAAGACTCCAATACCTGCACTGATCCTTTCATAGACTGGGATCTGATCGGCAATAGAGATAGAAGAATCTTCAGAGAGAGAAGAGTTTCCTCTGAGATAGTTGATCTCCTTATCTTTTCTTTTTAGTTCATCTTTAATTAATTCAGGTGTTCTTTCAAAGGCAGCTAAAAAATTTAGATAATCGGTCTCTTCCTCATTTAACATAAGACCTGTAGAAATTTTTATTAATATTTCCTCACTAGGTGGATTTTTTAATTCTCCCCTCTCAATATTATTAAAATAAGATTGAGTTATTCCGATAGATTTAGCAAATTTATTTTGACTTAATTTTAATTCTGTTCGTTTATTTTTAATAAATTTATTAAAAGTCATGGCAGATATCAACTCCTTATATATGATTATAGTTAATTATAACCTCAATTTTAGAATATTACAAATGTTGATTTGAATTAATATAATGTTTTTTTAATCAAAAAAATAAAATTATGTTAAAATATACTATGAAATAAATCAAAAAAGGAGATAAAAATATGTTTTTTGTATTAAAAAGTAGGTATAGAAGGGAAAAGATAGAATTATTAGGTAAGATAGATAAGTTAAGAAAACGTCAAGATAAATTAGGTAAGGAAAAGATAGAAATTCAAAATGAAAATAAAAAAATAGTTGAAGAAAATATAGTATTAAAACAAAAATTAAAAGTTAGAAATGAAGAGTTAAAGGATGTAAAGAAAAAATTAAATGATATAGATGAAAGATTAAAAGTAAAAGTAGAAGAAAGAACAGTTGAATACCAAGAGAAGATGAAAAGGATGCAATCTTCATATGATAAATTAGTTTTTGAATTAGATGAGATGAGACATAGATAAGTATAAAAAAATTAAAAGTAATCTGTTTTAGATTAATCTTTTAAAAGAAATAAAATTAAGGTATAATTTGTAGATATATAAGGAATTAAATTAGGAGGAACTAATGAGTGTATTAACAAGAAAAGAAGCCAGTGAATTAGTTGAAAAACTAAAAAAAAGTGGAAAAAAAGTGGTGTTTACCAATGGATGTTTTGATATTTTACATGTAGGACATCTTAGATATTTAAATGAAGCTCGTGAGTGTGGGGATGTTTTAATAGTTGGAGTTAACTCAGATAGTTCAACAAGAAGATTAAAGGGACCTACAAGACCTATAAATTCTGAGATGGATAGAGCAGAGTTGTTGTGTGGATTAAAAGCTATAGATTATGCTGTAATATTTACAGAGGATACTCCTGTAGAGATAATTGAAGAATTGAAACCATCGATCCATGTGAAGGGTGGAGATTATAAAAAGGAAGATCTACCTGAAACTATAGTAGTAGAAAGAAATAAAGGAGAGGTAAGGATCCTTACCTTGGTAGATGGAAAATCTACTTCTAATGTAGTGAAAAAGATAGAGGGAAATAAGTAAAAAAAGGAGATAAAAATGAAAAAAATATTATCATTTGAGGAGTTAACAAAATTAGCAGTTAAGTTAGCTAGATTTGTAGTTCCAAATGACGTTATAGCATTGGTGGGAGATTTAGGGACAGGGAAAACAACTCTAACAAAAACTATAGCTAAAGAACTAGGTGTTGTTGGAAATATAAAAAGTCCTACATTTAATTATGTACTAGAACATCTAAGTGGAAGGATGCCACTATATCATTTTGATGTATATAGATTATCTGACCCAGAGGAAGTATATGAGATTGGCTATGAAGATTATTTATATAATGATGGGTTAACAGTTATAGAGTGGGCAGATATAATAGAGACCGAACTACCAAGAGAATATATAGAGATAAAGATCTATCATAGAGATGATAATTCTCGTGAAGTTGAGATGAAATTTATTGGAAATGAAAAAAGAGAGAAGGAGTTAAATAAATTATGGTAATATTAGGAATAGATGCTTCTACTAAAACAGGTAGTGTAGCATTATATGATAGTGAAATTGGAATTTTATCAGAGATAAATGCAAATATAAAATTAAATCATTCAGATTCTTTGATGTCTATAATAGATATGGTATTTAGTTTAGGAAAACTCAAGCCAAAGGATATAGATAGGGTAGCTGTTAGTATAGGACCTGGATCATTTACAGGAATAAGAGTTGGAGTGGGAACTGCTAAAGGATTAGCTTTTAGTATTGGTTGTGATATTGTTGGAGTAAATGAACTTGATATTCTTGCTTATACTGTGTCGCAAACTTCTCATAAAATTATCTCCTTGATCGATGCAAGAAAGGAAAGAACATATTATTCAGTATATAGATATAATGGAGATATTATAGAAAAAATATCTGAATATGGTGTCAATGAACTAAGGGTAATATTAGAAGATTATAAGGAAGAAAAAGTAATCTTTACAGGGGATGGAAGTATTACTTATAAAAAGGTAATAGATGAAGTAATGGGAGACAACGCTATATATAATCTAAAATCAAATTCAATGGTAAGAGCAGGGATTATGTCGGAGATGGCTAGAAAAAAAGATCCAGATAATCTTTATACAATGGAACCATATTATATCTCTAAAACTCAAGCTGAAAGGGAAAAAGAAGCTAGAGAGAAAAGATTAAATAAATAAAAAAGCAAATATATTTTTTACAACATAGGGAGGTTTTTATGAAAATAGTTATTATAGGTGGAGTAGCAGCAGGAATGAGTGCAGCAGCAAAGGCTAAAAGAACAGATAAAAATGCAGAGGTTGTGGTATATGAAAAGGGTAGAGTTATATCTTTTGGAGCCTGTGGACTCCCTTATTATGTTGGGAATTTTTTTGAAGATCCTCAAAATATGGTTGCTAGAACTCCAGAACAATTTAAAAAATTAGGTGTAGAAGTAAATATAAATCATGAAGTTCTAAAGGTAGATGTAGAGAAAAAAATAGTAGTAGTTAAAAATTTAGAAACAGATAAAATTTTTGAAAGTTCATATGATAAATTGATGATAGCAACAGGGGCTAGTGCTATATTACCACCAGTTGAAGGTCTTGGAACTCTAGAAAATATCTTTACTTTAAAATCTATAGACGATGGGATCGATCTAAAAAAAGCTATGATGAAAGAGGAAAATAAAGATATCTTAATAATTGGTGCAGGATATATATCTGTAGAAGTTATAGAAGCTGCAAAACAATTGGGAAAAAATGTAAGGGTTATCCAGAGGGGAAAGAGAATAATAGCTGCTTCCTTTGATTGTGAGATAACAGATATTATGGAAAAAGAGATAAGATCTCAAGGTGTAGAACTTCATTTAGAAGAGGTTGTAAAAAAAGTAGAGGGAAATAAAAAAGTAGAGAGGGTTGTTACTAATAAGGGTGTTTATAGTGCAGATATAGTAGTAATAGCAACTGGAGTGAGACCTACAACGGAATTTTTAGAGGGAACAGGAATTGCTATGGAAAAAAAAGCTATAATAATAGATGAAGAGGGAAAAACATCTATAGATAGTATCTATTCTGCAGGAGACTGTGCTATGGTATATCATAAGGTAAGAGAGAAAAATGTATATATCCCACTGGCTACTACAGCTAATAAGATTGGAAGGGTAGTAGGTGAAAATTTAGCTGGAGGTAAAAATAAATTTAATGGAACTTTAGGTTCAGCTTGTATCAAGGTAATGGAATTAGAAGCAGGAAGAACAGGAATTACAGAGAAAGAAGCTAAATTAGATGGATTGAATTATAAAACTATAATAGTAAATGAAAAAAATCAAACTGATTATTATCCAGGACAAGAAGATATTTTAATAAAATTAATCTATGATGCTGAGACCAATGTAATTTTAGGTGGACAAATTATAGGAAAAAAAGGAGCGGTACTTAGAGTAGATGTACTTGCTATGGCAGTGGCTACCAAGATGAAAACTTCAGAGTTAGGAATGATGGATTTTTGTTATGCTCCTCCATTTGCTAGAACATGGGACGCACTTAATATAACTGGAAATGCAGCAAAATAATAAATAAAAAAATCCCTTTATTTCAAGGGATTTTTTTTATTTATTTTTTGGTTCCTCTACAGATTCTTTTTCGCTATGAGGTTGTTGTTTAGGAATTGGTCTTCCAAACATCCATTCCATCTCTCTTCTAAGTCCAGTTAGATCGTATTCTTTTTCCTCAATAGTAAGTGTATTATTTTCAGGAAATAAGATGTGTCCCTCTTCTAAAGGTTCATTGATATCTAAGCTTAATTGTAATTTTATACCTGTTTTTATATTAAATGGTTTAAAGTCGCTTTTGATAGTTTTTATAATATTTTCTTTAGAGGCTAAGATAGCTTCTACCTCTTTAGGTTGAAATTTTCTTTTAGGTGGATAAGATGAAGTAAATAAAGTTTCAGATATTAAAAACTTTAATCCACTAGGAGTTTTTTCTAAAATATCTAGTGTATATTCCCCTCTTTCACCAACAACAAATTTTTCAATATTGATTACTTTTCTACCATGACCAAACATATCTCTAGGAATTAATAGATCCCCACTAGATAATAATTGATCACTAGGACTGTTAATTCTCATCTCAAAGTTAGTATCTCTATCTAATCCTTCAAATCCTAAATATATAGAAAGTTGAGGAATCCCAATTGGAAAAACAGGTTGAACTAAAGTATCAAATTGCCCAACAATATCAAAGCCATGACTCTTAGGATTAAATGTTGTTGCATGTGATGTTAAACAATGTTTTAATTTAATAGACATAATATATCTCCTTTTAATAGGGTGGTATAACCCCTTATATTTTTTAGTATATTTTTTAACAACTTTAGCTAATTAAAAAAAAATTAATTTTTCTAATTATTATAGTACAAGAATATCATAATTAGATATTTTTGTAAATATTCAAACCTTTTCTTTAAAATTATTTTAATTTTGTAACTATATCTTTTGCTTTTTCTAGGGTAATAAATTTTTCCTCTAGTTGTAGTTTATATAGATAATTTAAGATCTTTTTAAAATCTTTTCCACTCTTAAATCCCCATGAAATTAGATGATTTCCATTGACTATAGGAGTTAGCTCATCTTTTATCTCAAAGTAGATAGATCTCATCTTATGGATATTTTCTAGTTCTTGAGAGTTATCTAGGTATTCTCGGCCTAAAACGTCAGCTCTATAGATCTTTAAAAGTTTTAAGATATCCACCTTAGTAGAGATTTTTCTTAGGGTAATCTTATTGACTTTATTATTTAACATAAGGATCAGTGGTGTTTCATGATAAAAGATTAGATTAGAGGCTGAAGATATAAGTTTTTTATTTTCTGTAAATCTATATATTCTATTTAAAAACATATCTTTTGATACTCTAGTATGTCCCTTAAAGTTATTTTTTTTTGTAAGATTTTTTCCAATGTCATGAAATAAAAGAGCTATCATTATATCTATTGTTCTTTCAGATAAAGTTAAGATATCTAAGGTCATAAGGGTGTGGGTAAGAACATCTCCTTCAGGATGAAATTTTTTATCTTGGATTATTTTTTTAGACTGATATAGATTTGGAAATAATATTTTCAAACCTCCAACTTCATCTAATATTCTAAAAGTTTTAGATGGATTTTTATGGTATAAAAGAATTTTTTCTAATTCTCCCATGATCCTTTCTTTTGGAATTTTTTCAATAAGATCAAAATTTTCTATAATTAAATTTTTTAAATTTTGTGAGAGTTTAAAATCTAATCTTCCTGCAAGTTCAATTGTTCTAAATAATCTAAGGGGATCATCTAAAAAAGTTTTATAATCTATATATTTTAAAATTTTATCTTTGAGATCGACTCTACCATTATAAAGATCGATAGTTTTATCTGTCAAAGGATCGTAATAAAGGGAATTTATCGTAAGATCTCTATTTAAAATAGAACTTTTAATATCTAAAGTAGGATTAAATCCTTTTTTGTCTCTTGGTAGGGTTATTTCTAAATTTTCTATGAGATAAACCTTATATAAAGAACCTACTAGTTTCCAACTACCTAAACTATCTAAAATTTTTTCTAATTGTAGGGGAGAAACTCCTAAGATCTCTATATCGATATTTGAATTTTTCTTAATAGGTTTGTTATAGAGAAAAAGGTCTCTTACAGCACCTCCTACAACGTATAAATGACCATCTATCTCACTAATTTTATTAGCTAATTCTATATACATCTCTACTCCTTTAGTTTTCATATGATAATAATAATTATACCTTAGATAGAGGTAATTATCTATAGTTGTACCTCATGATAAATTGTTACTATCTTCCTTCTAGTTATGTTACATAAAAAATAAAAATAAATAAAATTAATAGTTTTGAAAACAAATAAAAAATAATAAAAACTTTAGTTGTCTAGCCCTTAAGTCATTAGTATCTAAGAACAAAATAGAAAACAAGTGTTATTTTAATATTTGACTTTTAAAATAATAGATGTTATATTACACTAGTAATTAATAGAATAGTTGAAATTACTAGACTATTAAAATAAAAGGGGAAAAAAGGGAGAGAAGATGAAAAAAATTATATTTGGATGCCTAGCTTTACTTAGCGTAGCATCATATGGAGCCAGTGTAGATGCACTAGCTAACTCAACACCAGCATATTTTGGTAATCCAGCTCAAAATGCTACATTAACAACGGAAGCCGCTTATTATAATCCGGCAGGATTAGTTCATTTAGAAGATGGGAACTATATGACTATGGGTGGACAACTATCTAATACTACCTATGAGATGGATGAAAATGGAGAAAGCTATAAGGGAAATGACCCAATTGGGATGATACCTAGTTTAGCTTATATCCATAAAAAGGGAGATAAAGCATTTTATGTTAATGTTGGAGGAGCAGCAGGAGGACCAACTTTAGATTATGAAGATGGAGTACCTTTGTTGAGTTCTTTATTAACAACTGGAGAAGGAACTATTGAAGGGAAAAATGCCTATGCCATGGCAAATATTGGAACAGCATATAAATTAAATAATAAATGGTCGGTAGGAGCAGGGATAAAATATATCTACGCTATAAGAACTATAGATATAGAAACTACAGATGGATCTGTAGCATTAGGATTTTCACCTGCCGATGGAAGTTATGACGCAGAGAGAATTGCCCAAGGATTTGGTGGAACTTTTGGTATAAATTATAAAGCTAGTGATAGACTAAATATGGCAATGACATATAATACAAAGGTTAAATTAGAATTTGAAACTGAGGTTACTAGTGGAAGCAGTAATTTAGCTAATACTATAAATTTTATAAATAATTTAGATCCAACTAATGCATTAGCTCCTCTTGGAGATGGAGATAAAAGATGGAGAGATCTTCCTGCTGAATTAAAGTATGGAGCATCATATAAGATGAATGACAAGTGGACAGTAATGGGTGGAGGAAATTATTATTTCGTTTCAGAAGCTGACACAGATGGTAAAGATGGATTTAAAAATGGATGGGATGTAAATATAGGTACAGAGTATCAAGTATCTGAAAAGTGGACTTTAACTACTGGATATAACTATGCAGATACAGGTGCAACTGATGAAACATTTAATGATACAGAGTTTGCATTAAATTCAAATATATATACAGTGGGAGCTAAATTTCAACAAAATCCTAGTTTAGAGTGGACATTTGGAGTTATGTACGCAGATTATATCGATCATGAGGTAGATGGAGTAGAATATAGTAAAAATATAATTGCTTATGCAATAGGTGCATCATATAAATTCTAATTATTTAGGGAGGCTCTTAGGAGTTTCCCTTTTATATAAAATTACAAAAAAAAATTATTTTTTAAATTATAACCTTATATATAATAGTAGTTGAAAAACTAAAAAACCAATGTTATAATACAATAATATTTAAAATTTTATAACTAGAAAAGAAAAATGGAGGAGAAAAAATGCCAAAAAAACCCATATTCACAAGAGAGCAAATAATAGACAAAGCTTTTAACATGTTAGAGAAGGGTAGTCTAGAAAATATTACGGCTAGAAGTTTAGCTAAGGAATTAAATTGTTCTCCTGCTCCTATTTACGGTCTATTTATATCAATGGACGAATTAAAAAAAGAATTGATAAATAGAGCTAAAAATTTATTTTTGACATATGTGAGCAAGGGAGAGGAAGAGGTGCCATTTCTAAATATAGGGATGGGGATCTGTAAGTTTGCAAGGGAGGAAAAACAATTATTTAAATCTATATTTTTGAGAAATAGTTCTTATAGTACCTTGATATCTGAGTTTCATAAAATTATTTTTGAAGAGATGAAAAAAGATAAAAGATTTGATAGCTTGCCAGTTGATGTCAAAGAAACTTTAACAATCGATTGTTGGACATATGCACATGGATTATCTACTCTTATTGCGACAGGTTATTTTAAAACTCCATCGGATAATTTTATAAGAAGAAGACTCATAAGTGGACCTGCATCAATTATATATTATCACCTAGGAATAAAAAAAGAGAATCAATTAAGATGATAAAAATGAGCAAAATAAATTGCTCATTTTTTTATTTATTATTATTATTATTATTA